>VFZX01000001.1 GCA_016871015.1 Acidobacteriota bacterium
TGCGGCCCGTCTCCGGCGGTACCCTGGCGGCCCTGGACCGTCGGCGGCTGCGGGATTATTTCGCCCGAGTACGCCAGCAGCCGGTTCCGCCAGATGAGGATGACGTGGCATGGGAACACTTGCTAGTGAACACGGAGATCATGACGGAGGAGGGCGTTACGATGGGCGCACTGCTCCTCTTCGGGACAAATCCGAATCGCTTTCTCCCGCAGGCCGGAATCGACGCGGCGGCATACCCGGGAACTGAGAAGGACTACGCGGCGCGCGAGCGCCTGGCTCTCCGCGGCGCCATGACGCCCCTCCACGGCGCAAACGGCGCTGTCGTCGAAAACGGCCTCGTCGAACAGGCCCTCGAGTTCGTGCGGCGGAACACGCCAGTGGTGACGGTGATCGAGGACGGACGACGGATCGAGCGGCCAGCCTATCCGCACGAGGCGCTCCGGGAGGCTATCGTGAATGCGCTGATCCACAGGGACTACCTGCTCTCGGGCACGGATATCGAGCTCTCCGTCTACAGCAACCGGCTGGAGATCATCTCACCGGGAAGGCTTCCGAATGGCATCACACCTGCCCGCATGCGCGCCGGAACCCGCGCGGCCCGGAACCAACTCATCAAGGATGTGATGAGAGACTACCGCTACCTGGAACACATGGGCATGGGTATTCCGCGGAAGATCATTCAGGGGATGCGAGCGCACAACAATACCGAACCGGAGCTTGTGGAGGATCAGGAGCGGTTTATCCTCCGGCTGTTGGCCTGAGCCAGACCCAGGGCGGCGGCTCAGCGCGGGATGCCTTCCAAGTAGGTGACCACCGCTTCGGTGAGATCACGCTCCACCTGGTCTGAGAACGGCGACGTGTTGGGTTCATATCCGCCCTCGGCGAAAGCGGCTTTCGTCGGCAGGTATCCGAGCCAGCCGTTGGTGTAGCCGAAGAAGAACGTGTTGGTGAAAGGCGAGCGTGCGCGCACTTCCATCGCGATCTCGCAGAACATTTCCACTGGGCCGCCCCACAGGACCGTGTCGTTGATGCGCGCGAATCGCACGGGCATGCGGACCAGTGCGCGGCCAGCCGTATCCGTGCGGGTGTAGGTGGGCATGTCACCTGGCCAGCCGAGACCTGCCTTGCGCGGACTCTCGACGATCTTCTCGCCGGCCCACAGAGAGACCTGGTCCGTTGCGCCGGAGAGGGTTTTATTCGCGGCGAGGATGCGGTCGCCCAGCAGGACATTGAACTGGTTGAGGTGCCCGCTCTTGGGATCGTTGTACACGCTGTAGATGGGCGCGATGTTGCCCGCGGCTCCGTTAATGTAGAGCATGGGCGCTCCGAGCTTGCGCTCCACGTAATCAGCGACGATTCCCTGGGCGTCACCGCTGATTTCCATCCAGCGTCCACCGAGGACAGTGCCATGCATCGCGTAGTTGGCGGCGAGGGCAATCGGAGTTCCGCCCGGGCGCTCGACGCGAATCAATCCGATCTGCCGGTCGGCGGGACCATCCGGATTGAGTCCGAGCGAGATGCGGCCCTCAGTGTCGCGGGCGCGGCGGTTGATGTTAGCGAAGGCGATGCCGGTTCCAATCGCGATGCGGGCGGGAGCGAGTTGGGCCCGCGCCTGCTTGATTCCGGCCACAAGCTTGTCGATGATCTCATTGGTGTACTCGTGGTCTACCGGGTGGTCGGAGCGGCCTTTGAGCAGCACGGCGTAGATTCCCGGTGGGCCGACTTCGGGCGCGGAATGCGTGTGCGTGACAGTCCACCAGAGCGACGCGGGCGGGATTCCGGTTTCTTTTTGGACGCGCGCGGCGAGGTCGTCATAGACGGTTGGGGAGAAGACGCACACGTCGGTGGAGACGAGATAGAACGGCGTGCGTCCATCGTCGAGGGCCAGGATGCGGTGATGGATCCGGTCATGGACACCTGTGGATTGGCGCGCGCCGTAGCCCATCAGCCACTTGGGTTGGGAGGGCGTGATGTCGATCTTGACGATGGACGCACGAAACTCGGCGGCGGAAGTGGACGCGGAAGCTAAAAGCAGGAGTGGCAGTAAATGTTTCATGGCGCCGATTTGATATAAGCGAGCAGATCGGCCATCCGGTCCGGGCTGATCTGTTTTTCGAGATCCGCGGGCATGGCGGACAGGTTGGCGGCGTACATATTCCGGATGTCCTTGCGGAGGATGACTTCTTCCTTGCCTTGTTCCTGGCGCAAGGTGATGGAGCTTGCTGTTTGGGGTCCGATCACGCCGTCGAGCGTGATGCCGGTGGTCGTCTCGACGACATAGGATTCAAATCCCTGCGAGATCGCCCGGCTGGGGTCGAGGATCTCTTCGAGGAGCACTTGTTTGGGTTGATGGCGGACAGTGGCAAGGTCAGGGCCCACTTCCGCGCCGCGCCCGTTGAAACGGTGGCACTTGGCGCAGACGTCCTCAAAGATTTGCTGGCCACGTCCCGGGTTGCCGTCGCGATTCAACGCGGGCTGATAACTGCGCACGACAACCGCGCGCTCGCCCTCGGCGGATTCAAGCAAGGCCCGGGCCTGGCCGCGGATCTCCGGATCGCGGTGCATTTGCAGTTGGCGGCGGTGGCGGAAGGCCAGGGTCCACGCGGGAAGCTCTCCGCCCTTGAGCGCGGCGAGGATCAGGGGCGCGCGGGCAGGATCGCGGTAGAGCGCGTCGCCCGCTTCGAGGCGGACCGAGGGTGTGAGTCCGCGCCATCGCCTCAGGATTTCCCGCCCGATGGGCTCCCCATCTACGCGCCCCAGCGCGCGGGCGGCGGCAATCTGGACATCCTCGGGCTGGTGGGAGTCGAGATACGGCAGGATCTCCGAAGTGTGATCGCCGGGAAGGAGGCTCGTGAACCAGATTGCGTCGGCGCGGCGATCGGCAGCAGCCGCGGCGAGTTTGGGACGCGGAGTGTTCGCGGGAGCGCCAGCAGCTTCGAGCATCCGCAAGGCGCCGCGGCGCAAAGCGGGCTCACCGGAACCGGCCAACGCCACCAGCGCTTGGCGTCCACGGGGGATCTCGATGCGCTGCTTCACACCGGCGGCGAGGCCCTCAAGGAGTGCAGCGCGAGGAGCTGTAGGACCCGGTTGTGAGGCCCGGCTGACGGCGGACTCGATCTCCGCAGGCTGGCGGCGGGTTCCGATCGCGGATCCCACAAGCCGTGCGAAAGAGGCGCTGTTCATCGCGCGGGGCAGCAGTGCGAGCGCTTCGTTGGGTCCGGCGGTGAGCGCGGCCGCTTGCATCCAACGGTCGTCCGGCGCTGTGTCGAGGAGACGGCCGCGGACGGCATGGGCATTGCCCGCGGATCCCAAAGCTGCAAGCAACTGGAATCGCACGCGAGGATCGGGGTCGTTTGCCATCGCCACGAGCGCCGGGTGGAGCGCGGGGCGCGCCTCAGCAAGAACGATCGCGTTCTCACGGACGCCGGCTTCAGGGTCGCGAAGGGCCTGGGTGATCCACCCCGGCGTGAGGCGGCCCAACCCCTCCAGGGTCCAAAGCATGTGGACGCGGCCCGGGGCACTTGAAACGGACTCGTATGCGGGTGTTTCAAACGCGGGGCGGCGGTCCTGTATCAGGCGCTGTGCGGTGCGCCTCCACCAGGGATTGGGATCGGCGAGCGCGGCCAGCAGAGCGGCAGAATCCGCCTTGCCAGGCATTGCGCGGCGCGTGGGCGCGAATCCGGGCGGCGTGAGGCGGTAGATGCGGCCGCGGTCGTTGCCTGCGTTCAAGTCCTTGGGACTGGACTGGGCTTGCGACATCCATTCCGGATGTTCGATCACAAGGCGGTAGTAATCGAGCATGTAGAGGGCGCCGTCGGGTCCGATGTAGAAGTTGACTGGGCGGAACCATGGGTCGGTGGACGCGAGGAATTCGCGGTCAGGCGCTGTCCGGCTGGCGGCGAACGTGGGACCTTTGGCACTAACGCGCACGCGATGGACCAGGTTGTGCGCGGGCTCGGCAGTGAACAGGTATCCACCTGGCCAATAGGTGAGTCCGCAGGCCGACGTGAACTCGCCGACATTGGTGAGCATCTCGAAGCGCAGTTGGGGCGCGATGGGGAACACGCGCGCGGGACGGCCGTAATCGGGCATGTCTTCGAGTGACGAAGGCAAGGCGAGATCCGGATTGCGCTTCAGATAGCGCGCGGCGATCACTTCATGCCGCGCCGGGTTGGAGTTGTTCTGGACGAAGTGATGGCCCCATTCATCGAACGCGTGGCCGAACTGAGACGTGCCCGACAGCGCCTCGATCTCGAAGGTATCGGGGCGGAACCGGAGATTGCGTCCGCGCTCGCGTACGACAGCCGTGGGGCGGTCAACAAAATGGACGTCAGTGCCGCGGTCGCCGAACTTGTCCTTGAAGATCACCGCGGTGGTGGGATTCTCGTGCGCGATGTAGATCCAGTTGTCCAAGCCGTAGACCAGCCCGTTCACGGTGTGTTGCGGATTGGTGAGGGGGAATCCCGTGAGCAGCTTGCGTTTGATGTCAGCCTTACCGTCGCCGTTTGAATCCTCGAGGTACCAGATGTCCGGCGCGTCGGTAACGAGAATGCCGTTCTTCCAGCGCATCACGCCGGTGGGAAGCACGAGGCCCTCGGCGAACACGGTGGCGCGGTCCGGAGTTCCATCGTTGTTCGAGTCTTCGAGCATCTTGACGCGGCCCACGCGGCCTTCCACGTTGAGTGGATATCCGGGGTTCTCGACAACGTAGATGCGCCCGTCTTCGTCCCAGTCCATTGCGACCGGCGCCACCACCATCGGTTCGGCGGCGAATGGCGCGATGCTCCAGCCGGGCTCGAGTTTCATGTGGCGAATGGAGACATCGGGCGGGAAGGGTGGATGGCTGGCGTCGCGTCCGCAAGAGACGAGCAGAAGCGCGGCTGCGCTCAATGCGCGCAATGGATGACTCCCGCCCGCGCCAATTCGCCGATTCGCTCCGCGCCGAGACCGAGGAGTCCGGCGAGAGCTTCGCGCGTGTGTTGTCCGGAAACGGGCGCGGCGCTCTTGATGCCTCCCGGTGTTTCACTGAACTTGATGGGCACGCCGGTGACGCGAACCGGGCCCGCGGTGGGATGGCCGAGCACGGGGAACATTTCGCGGTGCGCGGCATGGGGATCGTCGGCGACTTGGCGCAGATTCCGCACAGCCGCGCACGGCACGCCGTGCTTGCAGAACAGCCCAGTCCATTCCGTCGAGGTACGATACCGGAGGACTTCCGTGACCATGGGCTCCAGGATGCCGCGGTTGGCGACACGATCGCGATTGGTGGCAAAGCGTGGATCATGCTCCCACTCCGGGTGTTCGACGGCTGCGCAGAACAGGGTCCAGAGTTTTTCGCTTGCAACGGCGATCGCCATTTCGCCATCGGCGGTGGGGAAACAGGCATACGGAACGATGGTCGCGAAGGCCGTGCCAAGGGGCGTGGGGACGGTTCCGGAACCGAACATATAGGCGTAGTTCGACGCCATCGCCGAGATCATTCCGTCGAGCATCGAAACGTCGATGAACTGGCCCATGCCGGTCCTGTGGCGCGCTTCGAGGGCCATGAGGACTCCGGTGAGAGCGAACATTCCGGCCGTAATGTCGGCGACCGAGTGACCACAGCGTGCCGTGGACGTGGCGCTGTTGCCGGTGGTGCTGATGAGTCCGGACGAGGCCTGGAGGATCAGGTCCATTGCGGGATCGTCGCGCGACGGGCCGGTCTGTCCGTAGCCCGAGATCGAGCAGTAGATGAGCCGGGAGTTGAGCGTGCGCGCGGCGGGCCAATCGAGGCCCAGACGCGACATCGTGCCTGGACGGAAATTTTCGATGAGCACGTCGGCGCGGCGGACCATGTCGCGGCACAGATCGAGTCCGCGCGGATCCTTGAGGTTGATGGCGACGCCCTGCTTCCCGGAGTTGAGGCCGAGGAAGTAGGACGCTTCGCCCCCTTGAAACGGCGGACCCCAGGTCCGGCCCATGTCGCCCGAGCCGGTGGATTCGATCTTGTAGACCTGAGCGCCGTATGCGGCCATGAGCATCGTGCAGTAGGGTCCGGCGAGCGCGTGGGAGAAGTCGACCACGATCAGGTTGTCGAGAGGCGCCATGTTCACTGTGGCCTTTTAAGGTAAGCAATGAGGTCGGCCATTTGGTCCACGGTGATGTCCTTCTCAACCCCGTCAGGCATGGGAGAGGTGCCGCCGGAGCGCAGTTCTTTGATTTGCGAGCGCGGGACGACGTCCTCTTCGCCCTTGGCACGGCGCAGCGTGATGCTGGATGGAGTGTCCTTGGAGAGTAGGCCGGTGAGCACGCGTCCGTCGCGCGTTTCCACCACGTACTCTTCGTAGCCGGGTTCGATGTTCTCACTCGGCATGAGGATATTGGCGAGCAACACTTCTTTGTACCGCTTCACGACGCCACGCAGGTCGGGGCCAACGGCGGTGCCCACTCCGCCCAGCTCGTGGCAGTCGGCGCAAACGCGATCGAACACGGGCTTGCCGCGGCCTGGATCACCGTCACGATGGACCGCGGGAAGGTAGCGCTTATACACATCCTCGCGGTCGCCTCCCGCGGCCTTGGCGACGGCGGTGGCACGCTCACGGATCGCCGCGTCCGAGTGCTGTTGGAGTGAGCGGAGACGCGCCTGTCCGATCGCCCAGACCTGAATCTGGTTCTTTTCGACGGCGTCGAGCAGAAGGTTCACCGTCTTCGGATTCTTCATCAGCGCGGCCATGGCGGTTTCGCGCATGGGTCCGGTGAGCGCGCGCCATTGCTCCAGGAACGCAGGAGCGGCGGTGTCCGGGGCGAGCCGGGCCAATGCGCGCGTGGCAGCAACGCGGACCTCCGCCGGATACTTGGGCGCGAGGTAGCGGGACACGCGGCCGTCGGTTGCGAGTCCAATGATGCCAGCCGCGTGGGTCCGCTCTTCGACGGAGGCCGATTCATTGTCCGCGGTCTTTTCGGCGTTGGCGAGCAGCGCCGCCGGATTCGCGCGCAGGGCGGACGCGATCCTGAGGGCGGCATCGGCCTGCTTGCCACGGGCGTTGGCGAGCAGGCCGAGGATCGCCGCTTGCGCTTGTGGACGCGCGCCGGTGAGGCTGGACGAAGCCGCGACTCCCTCGGCGAGGCCTTGCAGCGCGGGCTCGGATCCGGAGCGGATCACGGCGGCGATTTCCGGGTCAGCACCGCGATTGCCGATCAGCGAGGCCGCGCGGTGTACAAAACTCACCTCTGGCTTTGGTTGTTTCGCGAGAGCTTCGAACCAGCGCAGGGACGTGGTCCGCGCGTTGCTGAGCGCGACGACTTGCAGCCACTGGTCGCCGGGATCGGCGAGGGCGATCTTGAGCAGGGGGGCAAACGCGGTCTGTTCCGGCATGGCGGCGATCGAGATCGCGGCTTCATAGCGGACTTGGGGATTCGCGTCGCCCGCCAACGCGAGCACGGCGGATTGGTGCGCCTTTCGTGCGAGTTTGACGCCGTGGCGCCTCACGCCAGGATGGGAGTCGGAGAGCGCCGCGGAGATCAGCGTGTCGGACAGCAGCCCGAGTCCGTCGAGGGTCCACAACGCATGGATTTTGCTTTGTCCCGTGCCGCCATTGCGCGCGAGCGCTTCGAGGGCGGGCGCGGCGTCCTTGGCCTGGCGGTCCACCAGCAGGCGTTGGGCGGTGATCCGCCACCACAGGTTCTTGTCGCTCAGCGCCTCGACGAGTTGCGCGGTAGTGGCCTCTCCGAGCTTGGGCGCGGCGCGCTTCTGGGAAGATTCATGAACCACGCGCCAGATGCGGCCTTTCTGCGGTTTGGTGGTGAAGTCCAGATCCTTGAGAAGCTCCGGCGGCACGAACTCCGGGTGCTCGACCGAGTGGCGGTAGTAGTCCACAACGTAGAGCGCTCCGTCGGGTCCAGTCATCGTGAAGACTGGCCGGAACCAGGCATCGGTGGAGGCAAGGAATTCGCTGTTCTGATACGCGCGGGACGCAGTGAAGCTGCCGCCCGTGGGCGTGAGAATATCGCGGTGCACCAGGTTGTGGACCGGCTCGCAGGTGAAGGAGTTGTTCTGGAAATCAGGCGGCAGATTGGCGCCGGCGTAGACGCTCAATCCGCACGACGAGGTGAAGTGTCCGATCTGCGAATCGTGGATGTGGCGGGGATTTTCGGTGACCGGATACACAGTGGCCTGCGCTTTGTGGTCGGAGGCGGAGTGCATCGGCAGCGCGATGGCGAGGTTCGGATTGCGGTCCACTGTGGCGCTGTCGAGCGGGACGTGGCGGATGTGGTCGCTGTTCCAGACGACGAAGCGGTCGGCCCATTCGTTGAAGCTCCAGCCGAACTGGGAGAATCCGGCAAGGGCTTCGAGCTTGCCTTCATCGGGACGGAAGCGGACGTCGCGCGAGTGGATGTCGAGGGGCTTGATGTCCGGCCGGTCCGGGAAGCGAATTGGTTGTCCCTTGTCGCCGAACTCCTTCGCATAGCGGCGCGCGGTGGTGAGGCGTGTGTAGGCGGCGTAGATCCAGTTGTCGATTCCATACTGCGGACCGTTGAGGCGCAGTTGTGGATTCTGCGACGCGAATCCGGTGAGCACCACCTTGCGCTTGTCCGCCTTGCCGTCGCCATCGGAGTCCTCGAAGTAGAGGATGTCTGGGGTCGAGGTGACCAGGATCCCCTTGCGCCAGCGCATCACGCCGTTCGGAAGCTGCAGGTTGTCGGCGAAGACCGTGGAGTGTTCGTAGCGGCCGTCGCCGTCGCGGTCCTCCAACAGGCGGATGCGGCCTGGAGGTCCGTCGCCCATCGGGTAGTCGCGCATCTCGACGGCGTAGATCCGGCCGGCTTCGTCGAACGTCATCGCGACCGGATCGATAACGTCGGGCTCGGCGGCCACCAGTTCCATGCGGAATCCAGAGGGGAGCCGGAAGGTCTGCTGTTCTTCGGCTGGCGTGTACGGCGGTCCCGATTTACGGGAGCAGGCCTGCATGAGCGCCAGAACGATAATGGCAAGAATCGCGAAATATGAACGCTTCATGATATTGCAAGGTTACAATGGCCGCATGCCACGTTGGGTGTGCCTTTCCCTGATTTCGAGCGGGCTGATTCGCGCCGCCGAGCCGCTGCCGTTTGAAGTGAAACTCGAAACGGCCGTCAAGTCGGATCATCCGGACTGGCAGTGGTTCCATCCCCGGCCGGCGATGATTCCGGGCTTTGGCGTGATGCTGACGATCCAGAAGCATCTGCGCGTTTCGGACTACTACTCGGGGCTGTACATGATGACGGCGCGCGGCCCGGGCCAGCCGTGGACGGGTCCAGTGGAGATTCCCGAACTGGGCTGGATGACGGAGAGCGCGGGTGTCGACATCGCGGTGGCGGATGTGACGCCGGGCTGGCATAGGGCGTCGGGCAAGCTGATCGCCGTGGGGGCGCAGGTCCGATACAGCAAGAAGGGCGAGCAGTTGGATGACCGTGCGAGGTCGCACCAGACGGCGTATGCGGTGTTTGATCCGGTGGCGCGGAAGTGGAGCCGCTGGAAGACGGTCCGGATGCCGCCGGGAACGAAGTTCGATTTCGCGCGGAGTGCATGCGCGCAGTGGCTGGAGATGGAGGATGGCACCGTGCTGCTGCCCTTCTACAACGGTCCGAACGCGAAAGAGCCGCACTGGGTGACGGTGGCGCGGTTCGGGTTCGACGGATCGGAGCTGGCCTATCAGCGGCACGGCAGCGAGCACGTGTTGAACGAAGTGCGCGGACTCGTTGAGCCGTCCGTCGTCCGGTTTCAGGGGCGTTACTACTTGACGGTGCGGAACGATCTGCGCGGATACGTGACGTCGGGCGCCGATGGGCTCGACTACGCGCCGATTCAGCCCTGGCGGTTCGATGACGGATCCGAGCTCGGCAGCTACAACACACAGCAGCATTGGCTGTCGCACAGCGACGGGCTGTTTTTGGCGTACACGCGTCGCGGCGCGAACAACGATCACATCATGCGGCATCGGGCGCCCTTGTTCATCGCGCAGGTGGATGAGACAAAGCTGCGCGTGATGCGTGCAACGGAGAAGATCCTGATGCCGGAGCGTGGAGCGACGCTCGGCAATTTCGGCGCGGCGACGATCACGAGCGGCGAATCGTGGGTGACGGATACGGAGGGGATGTTCAGTCCGCAGGCCCGCCAGCGTGGCGCCGAAGGTGCGACTTTCATCGCGCGCGTGATCTGGAGCAAGCCGAACCGCGACGTTGAGGCGCCTGGAGTGAAGGCGCCCGAGCTCATGTCGCGATCCACCGTTTACGCGTATCCGAACCGCGATCCATATTCGTTGGAGAACCGCTTCGGGTTCAACCACGCCGCGAATATCGGGGTGCTGCCTGGCGGGCGGTTGATGTCGTGCTGGTTCTCGGGTCCGTTCGAAGCGTCAGTGCACCAGGCGGTGTTGTGCTCGTATTCCAGCGATCAGGGCGTGACGTGGACGAAAGCCGAGGTGTTCAGCGATTTCCCGCGCCGGTCAGACTTCGACCCGGCGATGCTGATGGACTCACAGCGCGCGTGGGTGTTCTTTTCCGCGGGCCGCTGGATCCGGTATCCGTTCATCAACGATGAGCGGAACAAGGTGGGCGAGAATTCGTTCCAAATCTACCAGCGGCATTCAGACGATGGCGGCAAGACCTGGTCGGCGGCGGAAGCCGCGCAGATCGAAGCGGGATTCAACTGCCGCAACAACGGGATCAAGTTGACGAGCGGAGAGCTGCTGTTGCCAGTGGCCAAGCTTCGCGGCGCTGAGACTGGTATGCTCAAGTCCGTGGATGGCGGGCGGACGTGGAAGCGCCATGGCGCGATCGCGACGCCAATGGGGAACGACGAGCCGACGATCGCGGAGACGAATTCCGGCGCGGTGTTGATGTTCCTGCGCACGGGCGGCGGCACCTTGTGGCGGACGGTTTCGCGCGACAAGGGTGAGACGTGGTCCAAGCCCGAGCGCAGCTCGATTCCGGCAGCGCGGTCCTCACACAGCCTGTTCCGGTTGCGGGATGGGCGGCTGCTGCTCACGCATGACGCATCCACCGGACCGCGGAGCCCGGTCACGATGCGGGTTTCGGACGATGAAGGCGAGACTTGGGGTCCGCCACTGGTGTTGGCGACAGCGCCCGAATGGCGTGGCGGCTCCGGCGAGCCACGCCGGCAGGTGAGCTATCCATCGGTAGCACAGCTCGGAGACGGGACGCTCGCTGTGGTCTACTCAGATATCGGGATCGCGGATTCCGAGCAATGGGGTGATATTCAATTTGCCCGGATCCGCATCCGTTAAGTTAAGGAAAGGCACATGACACGAAGGGATCTCTTCTCCACCACATTGGTGGCTTCCATGCAGGCGCGCGCACAGACGGTGGCGGACATCGGCTCGCGACGCGAATTGTTCGTTGACCGGTTCTTGATTGGGGAGATGCGAGGGACCTCGCTTCAACTCGCGTTGCCGCACGACACCGGTCCTGTGATCGAGTTGAACCGCCCGTGGGAGGGCCGCTTTTCGGCCTACGCGACGGTGATCCGCGATGGCGGGCTCACGCGCCTCTACTATCGCGGCGTTCCAACAGTCGGACAGGACGGCCGGATTGACGAGGTAACCTGCTACGCGGAGTCGAAGGACGGGATCCACTTCACGCGGCCGGACCTGGGCTTTTATGAGATCCACGGGACGCGCAAGAACAACGTGATCCTGGCGGGCACGCCGCCGCTGCAGCACAATTTTTGTCCCGTCCTCGACACGCGGCCCGGAGTAGCGGAATCGCAGCGCTACAAGGCGCTGGCGGGATCGCGGAAGACGGGTCTGATCGCCTATCAATCCGCCGACGGAATCCGGTGGACGAAAGTGCGCGAGCAGCCAGTGATCACCGAGGGAGCATTCGATTCGCAGAATCTCGCGTTTTGGTCAGAGAGCGAGCAGCAGTACGTTTGCTTTTTCCGGACGTTCAAGAAAATCGGTGGCACGGGGTACCGCTGGGTGTCGCGCTGCACGAGCAGTGATTTCCTGAACTGGAGCAAGCCGGAGGAGATGGTGTTCGGCGACGCGCCACCGGAGCATTTGTATACCAACCAGACGAGTCCGTATTTTCGAGCGCCTCACATCTACATTGCACTGTGCGCGCGGTTCCTGCCGAACCGGCAGGTGCTCACCGATGAAGAAGCGCGCGCGGTGAACGTGGATCCGGGATATTTCAAGGACTGCTCCGACGCGGTGATGCTTTCCACGCGAGGCGGCCTGCGCTATGACCGCACCTTCCTCGAAGCGTTTCTGCGGCCGGGATTCGGTGTGCAGAACTGGGTGTCGCGCTCGAACTATCCGGCGTTGAACATCCTGCCCGCGGGCGACGGCGAGATGGCGTTCTACGTGATGCGCAACTACGGCCAGCCAAGCATCTATCTGCGGCGGTACACGCTGCGGACCGACGGGTTCGCTTCCGTGCATGCGCCGTATGGGGGCGGCGAGATGACGACGAAGGCGCTCAGGTTCACGGGATCGCGGCTGCTCGTGAACTTCGCGACCTCGGCGCCTGGGGGAGTCCGCGTGGAGATCCGCGATGAGCGCGGCGCGCCGGTGCCCGGATTCACGCTGGACGACGCGGTGGAGCTGATCGGCGATCAACTCGACCGGGAGGTGCGATGGAAAGGCGCGCCGGATATGAGCCGGCTCGCGGGCCGTCCGGTCCAATTGCGGTTCGTGATGAAAGACGCAGATCTGTACTCGCTGAGGTTTGCGTGATGGACTGGCAAGTCAGCGCCGAGGACCAGGAGATCTTCGCGCGTGAGTTGAATTCCTTTGTGCCGGACCGGCTCTTCGATGCGCACGCGCACTTGTACGCCGAGGACCAGTTCGCGCGCGACCGGCCCGGATGGTTGACCGACGGCCCAAAAGTGGCGGGGCTCGCAGGGTTTCGCGCACGCATGGACCAGATTCATCCGGGACGCCATGTTGATGGGCTGTTCTTCGCTTTTCCTCATCTCGCGCTGGACACGGACCGGGCGAACGCGTTCATCGCGCACGAGGTGCGGGGCACAAGGTCGCGCGGGCAGATGCTGATCCGGCCGGAGATGGATCCGGAGTGGATCCGGCAGCAGGTCCGCGAGCATGGGTTCGTGGGGCTGAAGTGCTATCACATTTATTCCCCGTCAAAGCCAACGTGGGAAGCGCCGGTGCTCGACTACTTGCCCGCGGCGCACGTGCGCATCGCGCATGAGGAACGGCTCAGCATCACACTGCACATGGTCCGCGCCCGGGCAATGGCGGATCCGGTGAACCAGCAGCAGATCCGCTGGCTGTGCGAACGGTTCCCGGACATGCGGATGATCCTGGCCCATGCGGCGCGTGGATTCAATCCGCATCATACGGTGGAAGGCATTGGGGCGCTGCAGGGGCTGACGAACGTCTGGTGTGACACGTCGGCCATCACGGACGGGGGTGCGATCGAGGCAATCGGCCGGACGCTGGGTGCATCGCGCATTCTCTATGGATCTGATTTCCCGGTGACTCACTTGCGTACGCGCTGTGTCGCGCTGGGGGATTCGTTCCTGTGGCTGACGCCGGAGAATACCCGGCTTGATGCTTCTTATGGCAACATCCGCATCGCACTTGCCGGGATCGAGGAACTGCGTGCGTTGAAGCTCGCGTGCCTGCATCTGGGTCTGAACGACTCTGAAGTGGAAGCCGTGTTTCATGGCAACGCCGCGGAGCTGTTTCCGGAGTGACCGGGCAGGCGCGGCGCGATCATTACCTCGGGGTCACCTTCGCAATTGTTTCGGCGCTCGGATTTTCCGGGAAGGCGATTTTCGTGAAGCTCGCCTATGCGGGTGCGAAGATCGATGCGACGGTCCTGCTCACGCTGCGGATGTTGTTTTCGGCGCCGTTTTTCGCGCTGATCGCCTGGCGGGCGAGCCGGGATGCGTCGCGCCCGCCGTTGTCGCGCGGGGATTGGATGTGGCTCGTGTGGCTGGCGTTCGTCGGCTATTACGCGTCGACCTATCTCGATTTTTGGGGGCTCGAGTACATCTCAGCCGCGCTCGAGCGGATCATCCTGTTCACTTATCCGGCGTGGGTGCTGCTCATCTCCGCCGTGTGGACGCGGCAGCCCGTGCGAGGACGCGACATCGCTTCACTGGCGTTGTCGTTTTTCGGAATCGCGATGAGCTTTGTGAACGACATGCGATTCGTGGGGCCGGGGCCCATGGTGTGGAAGGGTTCACTGCTGGTGTTCGGCGCCTCGGTGGTGTATTCGTTCTACTTGTTGGGCAGCAAGCATGTGGTCCTGCGGATTGGGTCACAGCGGTTCACTGCATGGGTGGTGATTCTGGCGGGACTCATGATGGGTACGCAGTTCGTGTTGACGCGTCCGCTGTCGCAGTTGGTTCATCCGCCGCGTGTGTATTGGATGTCATTGGCACTGGCCGTGGTGTCGACGGTGGTGCCGATCATCTGCGTGGTCCAGGCGCTGAAGCGGATCAGTCCGGCGATGGTGGCGGTGTGCAGCACGATTGGTCCGGTGTTGACGATCCTGATGGCGTCGGTGTTTTTGGACGAGCCGCTGACAATGATGCAAGTGGTTGGGGCGCTGTTGGTGCTGGCTGGCGTGGGCTTGATTTCGCGGGCACCAGTGGAGTCTTGACCGTCATTCACCTCCCCCGCCCTATCACACTCCGGCCAGAACGCGGCTGTCTGATACGATTTCAGATGTTCCAATGATCCGTCATTTCCTGCTTCTCTCGGCGTTCACGGCTTCCGCACAGGAGTTCCCCTTCAGCGGCACGCATACGCGAACGATGAATCTGTCAGCCGGACAGACAGTCGAAGTGTATGCCGGCGTTCCCACGCCATCAGAGCTTCCGGCCAACGGACGAATCGCCGTCGAATGGCCTGGATTCCGTAAGGTGATCCACGCGTTCGACCCGGACTTCTTCATCCTCTTCCGCGCGCCCAAGGCCGGCAGTTACACGCTCAAGCTGTCCAAAGTGGAGAACGAACAGGCGCTGTTCAACAAGCCGCGCTGGCGCGAATCGGGGACCGTCGAAAAGCTGAGTCCGTTTCCCACGTTGACACCGTGGCCCGCGGGGAAATCCGTGAGCATGCGCGCGTGGATCAAGGCTGTGAATCCGGGTGCGCCCAGCCGGGGCATGATCCTTGAAGCCGAGCCGAACAATTCCATCGCCGAGGCACAGCCGGTGCGGCTCGGGGCAAGCGGCGATGCCGAGACACTCCACATTACGGGCGGCGCCGACGACACGGAGTATTTTGACAACGGCGACATCGGGACGAGCGGCATCGACTGGTTCCGCATCGAATTCGCGGGCTCTGAACCGCGGCTGTTCACGGCGAACTTGGGATTGCCGGATCCGTTCGTGGTCGCCCAGCTTCAGTTCTACACCGGTGACGGCAAAGAATACCGCGAGGGAGCCAATCCCAACGAACGTGTGCACCAGCAGACGGAAGGCCACAGGACCGCGATGTCGCGCACGCTGAAACCAGGCGGCGTCTACTTCCTGAAAGTGGAGTCGAACTCTCCGGGCTACGAAGTAGAGCTCCGCATCCGCCGCCCCGCGCCATACACCGATCCGCGCGACGCCGTACGCCAGGCGATGTACGATCACCTGGGCCAGGTGGACGCATGGCTGTTGAACCGTCCGCGCGGAGCCGCGGTGGACCGCAGGATTCGCGACACCGGCAGCCTGCTGGGCTCACACTGCATGAGCTGCCATACACAGTCAGGCGTGTGGGGCCCATCCGGTCCGCTGAAGCACGGGTACCGCATCGAGAACATCGTGAACTTCCGGCATCTGATGAATCTCGCTTATGAATCGATGCGTCCCACGAACACGCTGGCCGAAGCGGCGAACAACACAAGCCTGGCCCCGCTGGACCTGGGCGATGGGCCAGCCGGCACGCGCGTGGCCGGCTATAACGTGACCACGCTCGAAGGGATGGTGCTTCCGCGGAGGCTGCATTCGGCGCAGCAGATTCGCGCCGCAAATTTCGTCCTGCAGTCGAACGATCCAAGCGGCATCAACGCCGCCGGGCCGGGATCGAACATCGGGCAGGCGTTGGTCTACCGCTTCGCCGGCGAGATCCTGCTGCGGGCCTGGAAGAACACGCGGAATCCGAAGTACCTCGATGCGCTCGAAGACAACGCGCGCAAGATGATGTCGATTGGTCCGCGGTTCTCAGATGACCTTTCAAACCGGATCCTCTTCTACCGCGAAGTCTTCCCGCGTGACTACGTGGCGCTGCGTGAGGAATCACAGGAAGCGAAGAACTTCATGGTCCAGATTGGAGCGCAGGTGGCTGAAGATGCCCGCCGGTTGCGGCAACTGCAGCGTCCGAACGGCATGTGGCAGTTCGATCCGGGCACGCTCGACACCGCCTCCTACTCCTGGAAAGTGAAGGCCGATGAGAAGGACGAGGATCCGGCGCCGACTGCGCTCGCGTTGTCGGCGCTGCATTCGCTGGGTGCCGGAACCTCGGATCCGCATGTGAGCAAAGGAGTGCGGGCACTGCTGGCGCGGCAGGATCCGTTCGGACGCTGGAACCAGCATGCACTGACGGGATTCGTGACCACGGCGTACACGCTGCATGCGCTGGCTCGCCTGTATCCCGTGAACGACCCGCGGCCCACGCGGGCGCAGTTTGAGGCGCGCCCGGGAGAGCCCCTCACCGGCACGGTCGCGCGGCTGCGTGCCCTCGCGCAAACCGGACTTTCTCCGGAAGAACGCTCAAACGTGGATCTGGCGATGACAGCGTCGCGGCATGAGAGTCCGCTGGTACGGTACTGGGCGTACGTTGCACTGGGAGCGCTGCACGACGAACGTGGCGTGGATGCGCAGATCGCCGGTTTGAGCGATCCCGTGAAGATGGTCCGCGAGTCCGCGCGATGGGGACTCCGGCAGACGCTGCTCGACGATAAGGGCTGGGACCGTCTCTTTCCGGCACTATCCTCGTCCGGCGACTTGACACGCGAGTGGGCGGCGGGTGCTCTGGTGATGCGCGCCGACGGCGTGATGACGCACTCAGCAGTGGTGTGGCCCCGGCTCACACAAGCGCTGCGGAAGCTCATGATCGAAGATCCACATCCGGCGGCCCGCGCCTGGGCTTCGCGCGCTGCATGGAACTGGTGGGTATGGAATCCGCCCGTGCGCGAGGATCTGAATGCTGCGTTCTTGGAAATGCTCGAACGCGACGAGCCGTCGGCGTTGGCGGAAAACGCCAAGCGCTATCAGACAGAGGCGCTGTTCATCGCCAACGGACAGCGGGCGAACGGCAGCAAGGAGCATCAGTATCCGGAGTTGACGCGGCTGTTTGAGCGCTTGAGCGCGAAGATGGACCGGAATCCGAGTCCACTGCTGGTGCGGCGCGTGGTGAACATCGCCGCAACGTTCTACAATCAGGCGGGCGGCGACGGCGGTCCGGGCCAGATGGGATACGTCACGGCGAAGAGCAGCGAAGCGGTGGGCAAGGCGGTGGGCCACTACTGGAGCGCGCTGCCGGCGGGCTCTCCCCAAGACATGCTGAAGCTGGCGCTCGAGTCGGCGGCGAACGTGATCCATGATCCGTTGCAGAAGAAGCTGCTCGATTATTCGACCAACGGCGCGCCGGAGCTGCGGACTCTCGCGGCCACGTCAATTGCGGATCCGCGCGTGATCACGCTGAACGCCGCGCAGGAATTCGTTGAGCCGCTGATGGAGCAAGTAACCCGCGGCGCCGGGGAGCCGGAGCGCCGGGCGGAATTGGTGAATCCGATCCTGCGGTTGTTCGCGCGAGCGCGGTGGAACATGCCGAAGACCGAAGAGCAGCAGAGCGTCTTCTACAACCTGTTACTGCCGGACTTCCCCGAGGAACGCGGCAGACTGGAGGAGAACACGCGCGAGCTGCTCCAGATGGACAAGGACAGCCGCGATTGGTTCCTGGCGCGGAGCATGGCGCGCGTGATCCACTCCAATCCTGACTTGCAGACCGCGGCCCTGGTCGCGCGGCTGCCGTCGCGCCACCGGACTCCGATGGAGGAAATGCTGTGGCTTGAAAGCGCACGGTGGCTGTTGACGTGGGACACGCCGGTTCCGGAGGTTCGCGGAGCGGCGCAGGGACCGGATGCACATCGCGCGGTGCGGGACCGGGCGGCGGAGTTGGTAGCGCGCCAGATCGGCACACGGCAGACGTCGGTTGTTGACCGGCGGCTGCGGGACGCGGCGGTGTCGCTGGCGGCTTCAAGCTCGATCGTGCGCAACCATCCGGCAGTGCGGACCGCATTGCAGCCGGTTCAACCGGCGCTCTATGAGCAGGATCCGCCCGAGGCGCAGGCTCTCAGCACAGAGTGGCGCGCCAATTACGAGTATTTTCGTGATTGGGTGATCCCTGAATTCCAGCGTGGCAACCGGGAGGATGAAAGCGCCTGCCTCACCTGCCATGGCGTCGCGGGACGTGTGCCTTCGATGGAGTTGAAGCCGGCGGACAATCGCGGATTCATGACGCTCCGCGATACGTGGGCCAACTACCGGATCCTACTGGAGCGCGTGAACGAGGGCGATGTCGAGAACTCGAAGCTGCTGCGGAAACCGTTGAACGTGCAAACGGGCAAGGAGGACGGGCACCAGGGTGGGCGCCGCTACAATCCTGAAGACCGCGGATACCAGATCTTGCGGAAGTGGGTGCTGGATTCGGCGGCGTTGAAGCGCGGCGGAGTGCGAGAGACAGCGGCGCGTTAAACGCGGTTGCAAGCGACACGGCATTGCGATAGTGTCTCATCGTTTGACATGCTGCGCATTACACACGTCGAGACGATCGCGATCGGACGGCCACCTGGATTGGGCCAGGGTGGAGAAGGCGAATGTCTCCTCTCTCCGCTGAATATCCTTGCTGATGGCGGCGGTCAGGCGGGTGACTGCTTCGTGGGCCTGCGCGGCGGACCCGCGTACGCAGTGCTCGTACGGATTCACACCGACCCGGGATCGATGGGCTTGGAAGCGTGGGCGTGGGAAGCGGGGCGGCGGGCGAAACGCTGGTGGAGCTCGGTCGGCGGACCAAATCCGCATCGCCATTCGCGCAGACGCAGTTCCTCGGGTACTCAAACGGCTGCATCGGCTACATCCCGCCCGCGGAGTGCTATCCGGCGGAAGGCTGGTCGCCGCGGGAGACGTACCTGGTTCCGGACATGCTGTGCCAGTCCTACATGCTGCCGATGCACGTCGCGCCCGATGCCGGACAGATGGTCGTGGACCGTTGCACCGCCCTGCTCCAACGGACCGCCGGAGAGTGAAGCCGTCGCGGCAGGTCTGTTACCATCGGAGTTCACCCCGAAATCGAGGAGGCGCCAGACATGGACCGGACCCAACCGGCCGGCCGCGGTGACGAGGGAACGCTGATCGTACTCACCGCGCCCCTAACTGAAACCGTTGACCACGCGGGCTACTTCATCCAGATGGCGATGGCATCGCTCCCCAAGCAGATGGAGAAGGTCATCACGCAAAAGTATCCCCGGTGGCGCGAGCTGGAGCGGAACTCCGACGGATCGGCGCGCTACATGCCCGCTGGGATCCGGCTTCTGGAAGCTTCGCTGCTCCGCGAGTTCCGGCCGGACGACATTGTGTGCTGTTTCCCGGAGGACCTGTCCAAATTCATTGGGCCGCGGACACGGGTGGTGGGCGTGTCCACCCACAACCCACTTGGAGTGACCTTCGCCGCCGGCGTCTACGCGTCGATTTTCGGATCCTCCAAGGAGCCGATCAATTCACACTACGCACGCCAGCTCTTCGACGCGCTCAAGACCAGTCCGCACCGCGCCGGATTCAAGGTGATCGTCGGCGGATCGGGTGGCTGGCAGATCACCGAAACCAACCAGTTCGAGGAGCTGAGCGTCGACACCGTGGTGGATGGACGGAGCGAGTCCGACGACGTGACGAAGCTGTTCCGGTCGGCGATCGCCGGCGAGGAACTTCCCAAGTTCCTGCAGGTGACCCATCCGAAGAAGCGCGACGGGCTGATGACTCCGGACAAGCGCACCACTTTCGGCGTCGTTGAGATGACCACCGGATGCGGACGCCGTTGCAACTTCTGCGTGCCGGACCTGAATCCGCAGTTCGATTTCCCCAAAGACAGCATCATGAACGCCGTTCGCGCCAATGTGCGAGACGGCAATGACCAGATTTCGCTCGCCACCGAGGACATGTTCATCTGGGGCCAGATCGGGACGTCCACTCCGTTCTACTTCCCGAACCGCGAGGCTCTTGTGGACCTGTATCGCGAAGTGGTGGAAACACCCAGCGTCAAGAACCACATCCTGAGCCATTGCACGATGGCGCCTGCTGTCGTGGATCCTGGGTTGATCGAGCGGCTGTCCAAACTGCTGTTGGACAAGAGTCCGATCAAGCTGCCTTCGTTGAGCTCTCATCCGGAAGGGCGCGTGCTGTCGCCGCTGATTGGCATGGAGACCGCGTCGGTCCGCATGGCCAAGCAGATCATGCCGGGCAAGGGAGTTCCCTTCCCGATTGACGAGTGGCCGAGCGTCCTCATTCAAGGCCTCACCGTACTCAACAAGAACAACTGGTTCCCGGTCGTCACGCTGATGATCGGAAATCCGGGCGAAACGGACGAGGACTCCAAGGCAACGCTCGACCTGCTGTACGAAGTGGAGCGGCGCGGGCTGTTCGCCTTCTTCGTCCCCTCGATCTTCACTCCGCTCCACGACACGCGCATGGAGAACAAGACGGGAGTCCAGGAGAGCCGCGAGATGTCGCCCCTCCAGTGGCAGATTATGATGAAGTGCTGGAAGATGAGCATGAAGCCGGCCCTGCGGAGCTGGTGGGGACCCACGGCGTGGCGCTTCGGCGCGATCGGCGCATGGCTGTGGAAACTGCGCAAGGTGAACGGCCCGAACTTCACCTGGCCACTGTTGATGTTTGCGAGCGCGCTTCCTGAGAGTCTGATGGCGAAGATGGGCAAGGTGTACATCGGGCGTCCGCTCGAAGTCAAATCGCGCAAGCAACTGCTGTCCACCATCAAGCCGAACCACTGGAGGCACCTTCGCGCGGACAACGGCGCTCTTCCCGACGGATGGACTGCTGAGAGCACCGAATCTCCGCTACGGGTGTTGTCCGCTTCCAGCCACACCTAATGACGATCCATCAGCAGCTCTACATCAACGGCGCGTGGCGGACTCCACTCTCGCCGGGGTTGATTGACGTGCTCTCGGCGTCGACCGAAGACGTAATCGGCCGGATCCCGGAGAGTTCGCCCGCCGATGTCGACCAGGCCGCCGAAGCGGCGCGGCAGGCGTTCGAAGGTCCATGGGGTGAAACCACGGCGGCCGAGCGCGCGGACTGGATTGAGAAACTCGCAGGCGCTCTCAAGGATCGTCTGAAGACTGTTGCGCTAACGATCGCCGAAGAGGTCGGCACGCCCATCACGATGTCCGCGAGTATCCAGGCAGGACTTCCGGTGATGGTCACCGATTCTTATGCCAAGCTGATCCGGGAGGCGAAGCTCGAAGAAGAGATCGGGAATTCGCTCATCGTCCGCGAGCCCGTGGGCGTGGTGGGCGCGATCACGCCGTGGAACTATCCACTGCACCAGATCATGGCGAAGGTGGCGCCCGCGCTGGCGGCGGGTTGCACAGTAGTGTTGAAGCCGAGTGAAGTGGCGCCGATGAATGCGTTCCTTCTCGCCGAGGCGTGCGAGTCCATCGGACTGCCCGCTGGTGTGTTCAACATCGTCTCCGGCTACGGACCGGTGGTGGGCGAGGCCATCGCCACGCATCCGCTGGTCGACATGGTGAGCTTCACTGGCTCGCTGCGCGCCGGACGCCGCGTGATGGCGTTGGCCGCGGACACCATCAAGCGCGTGACTCTTGAGCTCGGCGGCAAGTCCGCCAACGTGATCCTCGACGACGCGCCTCTTGACAAGGCGGTCTCAGTGGGCGTGAAGAATGCGATGCTCAACTCCGGCCAGACCTGTTCGGCTTGGACCCGCATGATCGTGCCGCGCTCCCGGCAGGACGAAGCCGTCGAAATTGCGCGCCAGACCATCGCCGGATTGAAGGTGGGAGATCCGCTGGATCCGTCCACCAAGCTCGGACCTCTGGTTTCCGCCGCTCAGCGTGCCCGCGTGGAAGGCTACATCGCCGCCGGGAAGTCCGAGGGTGCGCGGCTGGTTGCCGGTGGCGGACGGCCCGCGGGACTCGATCGCGGATACTTTGTCGAGCCCTCGGTGTTCGCCGATGTCCAGGCCAAAATGACCATCGCGCAGGAAGAGATCTTCGGACCTATACTTTCGATCCTGCCCTACGACACCGAGCAGGAAGCCATCGCCATCGCCAACGACAGTATCTACGGGCTCGCAGGCGGTGTGTGGTCGGCTGATGCCGAACGCGCGCTCCGGGTTGCGCGCAAGATCAGAACGGGCCAGGTGGACATCAACGGCGGGCGTTTCAACGCGCTCGCGCCGTTTGGCGGATACAAGCAGTCCGGCACGGGACGGGAGCTGGGCCGGTTCGGACTCGAAGAATACCTTCAAGTGAAGTCGATCGCCCGGTAGAACGGATTTCGCATGCGAACCATTGTTCTTGAGCAGCCAGGACGCTTTGTCCTGACCGATACTCCAGCGCCGCCGGCGCCAGGCCCCGGCGAAGTCGCGATCAACATCCGCAGCGTCGGCATCTGCGGCACGGATCTGCATGCCTACCGCGGCAAGCAGCCGTTCTTCAGCTATCCGCGGATTCTGGGGCACGAGTTGGGAGTGGAAGTCGCCGCGGTGGGTGACGGGGTGTCCAACGTGGCGCCTGGTGATCTGTGCGCCGTTAATCCGTATCTCAACTGCGGCCAGTGCGGACCCTGCCGGCGTGGAAAGACGAACTGCTGCGAGAAGCTGCGCGTGCTGGGGGTTCACGTGGATGGAGGCATGCGGGAGCAGATCATTGTACCCGCGACGCATGTATATCCCAGCCAGACGCTGACGCTGCGGCAACTGGCGCTGGTGGAAACGCTGGGCATTGGCGCGCATGCGGTGAATCGCGCGGCGGTGCAGGCGGGCGAGCGGGCGCTGGTGATCGGCGCGGGTCCGATCGGATTGTCGGTACTCGAGTTCCTGCGGCTGGAAGGGGCTGACCTTGGGCTCCTGGAAATCAGCGAGCCGCGGCGCCGTTTCGCCGAGTCCTGCTTTCCGGGGATCCGGTGCTATCCGGCGTTCGAACAGGCGCAGGCCGAAGCGGAGCCGGCTGTGGTGTTCGATTGCACGGGGAATCCGGCGTCGATGCACGCGGCGTTCAAGCTGCCAGTGAACGGATCGCGACTCGTGTTCGTGGGGCTGTTCGTGGGCGACGTCACGTTCCACGACCCGGACTTCCATCGCAAGGAGCTGACACTCCTGGCGAGCCGCAACGGGACACCGGCGGAGCACCGGAGGATTGTCGGGTTGCTCGAGTCCGGACGCATTGACACGTCACCGTGGATCTCTGAGACCGCACCCGCAAGTGAAATTATCGAGCGGTTCCCGCGCTGGCTGGATCCGGCTGCCGGAGTCGTCAAAGCAGTCATCGAATTTTAGGAGCTTTTCTTCATGTCGAATGTTCGGAACTTTACCGATCTCACCGGCCGCGTCGCGGTGGTCGTGGGCGGAACATCAGGACTTGGGCGCGTGATGGCCATCGGAATGGCGCAGGCGGGAGCCGATGTGGTCGTGACCGGACGGCGCGACAGCCTGGTCAACGAAGTCGCGGGTGAGATCGAAGCAGCGGGACGCCAGACGCTGCGGCAGACGGCTGATGTGCTCGACCGCGCTTCGCTCGACAGCCTGCGTGATTCCGTTTTGGCCAAGTTCGGCCATATTGACGTGCTGCTGAACGCCGCCGGACGCACCGTGCGCAAGCCGACGGTGGACCAGTCCGTCGACGAGTTCAAGTCCATCATGGACACCAACCTCACGGGCACGTTGATATCCTGTCAGTGCTTCTATCCGGCACTGGTGGCGAGCGGGCGCGGGCGCGTGATCAACATCGCTTCGTTGAGTTCATTCGTGAGCTTGAAGGAAGTGGCAGCGTACGCGGCTTCGAAGTCTGGCGTGCTGTCGCTCACCAAGTCGCTCGCGATTGAATGGGCGCCCAAGGGAGTGAACGTGAACGCCATTGCGCCAGGCGTCTACCGGACCGAGCTCAACGCCGCACTACTTGACGGCACGGATCGCGGACGCGAGTTTCTGCTGCGGACTCCGATGAAGCGCTTCGGCAAGCCCGACGAATTGATTGGCGCTGCGGTGCTGCTTGCCTCCGACGCCGCCAGCTTCATCACCGGCGAGTGCATCACGGTGGATGGCGGCTTCCTCTGTTCTGGTGTAAACTCATAGCGGCTCATGATTTTGATCGCGGTCCTGCTCGCGCTCGTCAACGCTGGCTGCTTCGCCGGGTGTCTGGCAGCGTCGTGCCAGCCGCCGGATGAGCCTCCGTGCCATTCGAGCGACACCAAGGCAGAGGTCTGTTCGCACTCGATCGCCGCTTCGCAGGTTGAGCAACCCCACTACAGTCCGTCTGCTGCACTGATCCCGGCCGTGGCGAAGGTGACGCTGTCACACCAGGCCGTTGTCCGGCCTGTGTGGTTTCCCCGCGCCCAACCGCCCCCATCAATCCCCGCCGTTCTGAGAATCTGATTCACGCTCCGAATCCGTTCCGCTGGATTTCATCACAAGGAGTGTGTCTTCATGAATCATCGAAGAGGATTCTTCGCCCGGATCGCATCGTTGGGCGCGGCGTTTAGCGCCGGTTCCAGTGCGCAGCAGGCCGATCCCCATGCGCATCACAAGCACGCGGCAAACCTTCCTGTCGAGACGCCGGATCTGCCGAAACTGCCACACAAGCTGGTGGATGGCGTGAAGGAGTTTCACCTCATCGCCGAGGTGGTGCGGACTGAGTTCCTGCCCGGCCGCGTGGTGGACGCGTGGGGATTCAACGGCAGCGTGCCGGGTCCAACGATCGAAGTGAACGAAGGCGACCGGGTCCGCGTGATCTTCGAGAACAAGCTTCCGGAGATGACGGCGGTGCATTGGCATGGATTCGAGGTCCCGATGGAGATGGATGGGAGCGTGGGACTCGGCCAGGATCCGGTTCCGCCGAGTGGCAAGTTCATCTACGAGTTCACGCTCAACCAGCACGGCACGTTCTTCTATCACTCCCATTTCGCGATGCAGGAAATGATGGGCATGATCGGTCTGTTCATCATGCATCCGAAACAGCCGTACACACCGCGTGTTGACAAAGACTTCGGACTCATCCTCCAGGGCTGGGCGCTGCTACCCAACAATACCGTGCCGAACACCCTGTCGATGGAGTTCAACTGGCTCACGTTCAACGGCAAGGCGGGTCCCGACTGCACTCCCCTGATCGTCAAGCAGGGAGAACGCGTGCGGATCCGGCTGGTGAACCTGAGCATGGACCATCATCCGATTCACATGCACGGAATGCAGTTCGTGATGACCGGCACTGAAGGTGGCCGCGTTCCGGAAGCGCTCTGGTATCCGCAGAACACGATCATCGTGGGCGTTGCGCAGGCGCGGACCATCGAGTTCGAGGCCAAGTACACGGGCGACTGGATGCTGCACTGCCACCTGCCGCACCACATGATGAACCAGATGGTGTCGATGGTGGGTCCGGTGCACCACGGGGCGCATGGCATGCAGGCCGGAGGGAGCATGCCGGAAGGAATGGGCATGTTGCGCAAAGGCGGAGCGCTCTCTGAGGAACTCGGTCCTACGCTCGGCCGCGGAACAGGGCTTGCAGCCGACGCCGAGCGGGCCACGTCGCACGCGCATCAGCACGGCGGGGAGCCGCCCGCCGTCCCCGGATATCCGCAGGACATGTGGATGGTCGAGGACGAAAAGTACGCCTACAAGGCCGAGAACTTCGGGCTGCGCAAGGGATGGACCGGCGCCATGATGGGCATGATGACGCTCGTCCGCGTGCTGCCACCGGACAAGTACGAGCACATCATGAAACTGCGGGCGGAGCAGGCGGGCAAGCCCAGACCGAAGCCCGGCGCGCCCGCAACGGGACATGAGCATCACCATCACATGCAGCAGCCGGCCACGCCCGCTCCGAAGGCGAAACAGCCATGAAGCCCGCGCTCAGTCTCTTCTTGTGCAGCGGTCTCGCCGCCCAGGCGCCGGTGACGCTGGCGAGCCTTGAAAGCCTGGCGCTCAAAAACAATCCGTCGGTCGCCCAAGCCGAAGCCGCGGTCCGCGTGGCCGAAGGACGTGCGCGCCAGGCAGGCCTCTACCCCAATCCGGTTATGGGCGCCAATGGCGACGAGATCGCCGGTGGACCCATCATCCGCGGCGGCGAGATCGGCGGATTCTTCGAGCAGCGTATTGTCACCGGTGGGAAGCTGCGTCTCAGTCGTCAGGCCGCCGAGCGTGAAACCGCGGAGGCCGTCCAGCATGCCGCGCGGGAGAAGCTGCGCGTGACCAACACGGTCCGCATGCTGTTCTACCAGGCGCTCGGAGAGCAGAACCTGATCGGGATCCGGACGCAGGCACTCGACCTGGCCAACGAAGCCGCGTGGATCACCGCGCAACTCGCCAACACCGGTCAAGCCGACCGCACCGACCAGCTTGGCGCGGGGATCGATGTCCAGCGAGCTGAGATCGCGCTCATCCAGATGCGGAACGCCCGGGAGCGGACCTGGCGCCAGTTGGCGGCGGCGGTTAACGCGCCCTCGCTCAATCCTGGTCCTCTCGAGGGTGACCTTGAGACACTGCCGGTACTCAACATCGATCAGGCGCTTGAAAAGATCTACGCCGAAAATCCGGACGTGCGAGCCGCCGAAGTGAACACCACGCGCGCGGATCTACTGTTGCGGCGCGCCCAGCGCGAGCCGCTGCCGGACATCCAAGTACGCGGCGGAGTCCGCTACAATCGCGAGCTGCTCGAGATCGGACCTCTCGGCGGACGCCGTCCGGTGGGCAGGGAAGGCTTCTTCGATATCGGCGTCGAGATTCCGGTCTTCAACCGCAACCAGGGAAACATCGCCGCCGCCCGGGCGGAAGCGGAACGTGCGCGCCTCAGCGTCGTGCGGACCCGGCTGTCGTTACGGGCGCGGCTGGCCGAAGTCCATCGCGAATACTTGGATGCCTCAGCCGCCACTGCCCGGTACAAGGAAAAGATGATTCCGCTGGCCACGCAGTCCGTGGATCTGTTGACCAAAAACTATCAACAGATGGCCGCTGCCTATCCCCAGGTGCTCGTGGCCCGGCGGAACCTGCTTCAGTTGCGCGAAGAGTACGTGATGGCGCTGGTGCAGGCGTGGCAGCGGGCCGTCGAAGTTCAAGGGCTTTTGGTGATACCCTGACGGGCGGACCCGCATGCGAACCGCGATCCTTGCAGCCCTGCTGCCCATCACCGCCGCCGCGCTGGAGCGGCCCGGCGTCGAGTACAAGATCTTCCAGTTCCCGGCGAATCAGATTCCACGTGTCGACGGGGATCCGTCGGACTGGGCGATGGTCCCGGCCGCCTATTCGATCGGCATGGATCAATTGAAGGAAACGCAGAAGGGCTTGGGCACGCGCTACGATCCCAAGGATCTCGACGTCAGCGTCAAGGTCGGCTGGGTGAAGGGACTCAACCGCCTGTACTTTCTCTATGAGGCGTACGACAACTACTGGGACTTCCGCCTCGCCAACCGCCACAACGACATCTTTGAAGTGGTTGTCGACGGCGACCTCTCGGGCGGGCCGCTGATCTCCACGATGCATCCCCACCCGGGCATCGACAAGGGCGACGCGTTCTTTGGATTCCACGGGGTCCACGCGCAGAACTACCACATCTTCACGCCCGCGCCCGATCGCGATTGGGCGTTCGCCTGGGGATGCCAGCCCTGGATCAAGGAGCTTCCGTACGCCAACGCCGCCTACCGGTACAACTTCAACCACGGGGAGAGCGGCAAGCTGGTGCTCGAATTCTGGATCACGCCGTTTGACTACGCGCCGTTTGAAGGACCGGAACGGGCCGTCGAATCCAAGCTTGTAGAGAACAAGATCATCGGACTCTCGTGGGCTGTCCTTGACTACGACGATGTGAACAACCCCGACCTGCGCGGATTCTGGAATCTCTCCCATAAGACCACGATGTACGGCAACGCGTCGGACCTGGTGGCGTTCCGGCTGATGCCACTGGAGCGCAACCTGCGCAAGCCGGTGGAGGCCAACTGGAGCTTCCGGATTGTCGATCTGCACCGGCGGATCGTCGCGTTCCACGATGAGTCGCTGGGGACGGTGAAGAGCTGGAAGTGGGACTTCGGCGATGGCGCCACGTCCACCGAGCAGCATCCGATCCACACGTATCAAAAGGGCGGCGAGTACGTGGTGACGCTTTACGCCGAGGGGCCAGAGGGCAAATCCAAACGGACCAAGATTCGCGACGTGAGCGTGCGGTAAGATGCACTCATGTTGTGCCGCAGAGCTTTTCTAGCCAGCGCCGCCGGTGCCGCGCTCGCCGGGACCGTCCCGCCCGTGCGTGAGATCCGCCGCGGCGGAATGACCTACCGCCAGCTTGGCCATACCGATCTCTATGTTTCGCTGCTCTCGTTCGGATCCCACACGGACCCGCGTTACAAACAGAAGGCGGGCCAGGGCAACATCCTGACGCCGGATGGCCAGGCCATGCGCGACCGCCTGATTGCGCGCGCGTTTGACCGCGGCGTCAATATGCTCGACACCTACGAGAGCGAGGGCCAATGGGAGCACGCGGCTCGGGTGCTCAAGCCGTACAGGCAAAAGGCGCTCGTCTCGATCTGCCGCCAATTTCCGATGTTTGTCGGCCAGAACATCGACATGGCCGCGAAGCTCTACGGCCACGTCGACATGTACCGGATCTACATCGGCGATGGCGACGCGGTGACGGCGGCGAACGTGTCCGATTGGGACGCGATGCGGCGCGCCAAGGAGGCCGGCAAGGTCCGCGCGATCGGAATTTCGACGCATTCGGAGCGGGTCATGATCAGCGCGCTCAAGGAGCTCGAGGGGATCGACTACATCATGTTCCCCTACAACTTCATCCATGCGCGCGCCGACTATAGCGAGTTCCTGCCGATGGCCGCCGCGCGCGGCGTGGGCCTGATCGCGATCAAGCCGCTCGCCGCGGGATCGATCGTCCGGCTCGACCCAAGGGCGAACCAGGCGTTGCGCCCTGAACGCGATTTCGTCCAGCTTTATCACACGCGCTACCGCCCGCTGCCCCCGTCGGTGGTGCAGGACCTGATCAAAACGCTCGACCGTGTGCCGGACGAATCGCTGTGCCAGGCCGCGCTGCGCTTCGTCTACTCGCGTCCGTTCATGACTGCGGCGATGCCAGGAATGTTCGAGGACGAAACGCTCGACAGCAATTGCGCGGCGCTCTCCCGCCACCTGGAGCTGTCGCGGGATGAACGCGCCGCCCTCGATCTCGCGGGACAGCTCGCTGCCGCCCGTGGCAACGCCTGGCTTCCAAAGCACTATCAATGGCTCGACTCGCGCTGGCGGGCCTGATCCTGGTCCATGCGGCAGCGGCGCAACAGCCGTTCCGCGACGCCGGGGTGTGCGCGCGATGCCACGTGGTCCAGGTGATTGAGTGGTCGTCTTCGCGGCACACCAAGCCCGGCATCAATTGCCAGAGCTGCCACGGACCGAGCGCCGGACACGTTGCCAACGAGCGCAATCAGGTGGCACCAGACCGCCTTCCGCGCGCGGCCGCAATCGCCGGGCTGTGCTCCACATGCCACACCGCGGGTTGCCCGAAGACCAAGCAGGCCGCGCAGTGTCAGAACTGCCATCACACGCACGCCCTCACCGATCCGAACGCGAAACTCGCACCGCTCGACTTGGGGGACCAGGCGCGGCTCGCGGACTTCGAAAGGCACCGCGCGGCGGGGGAGCGCCACGTGGCAGCGGGCGGCTGGCAGTCCGCGCGCGACTCGTTCGCTGCCGCCTTGGCTGTGATTCCGGAGCATCGCCAGGTCAAGGCGAGGTTGCGCATGACAGAGCGGCGGCTGCGGTTCCCCGTCGCCGGCACGGAACCGGTTCCAGGCCAGTATCATGCCGCAACCGGACTCCCGTTGCGCATCCGCGCCCGCGGATTCGATCTTGAGCTCGCGCTCGTTCCGGGCGGTGACATTGAAATCGGATCGGAAGGCTTCCGCTCGAGCCATCCGGTCCATACTGTTGCGGTGGCACCGTTCTATTTGGGCTTGACGGAGATCACGCAGCGCCAATGGACAGTTCTGGATCCTGCCAATCCCAGCACGCACGCCGGGCCCACACTGCCAGTCCATAACGTGTCCTGGAACGGCGCCCGCGGCTGGATCGCGCGCCTGAACCAGCGCACAAGCGCCGCGTTCCGGCTTCCCACCGAAGCCGAGTGGGAAACTGCCGCCGGACCACCACCTCCAGATCTATCGCTCGCCGCATGGTTCCGGACTGGCGCGGAGCTTGCGCCCCACCCTGTGGGTGGCAAGCAGCCCAACCCGCTGGGACTCTTCGACATGTCCGGCAACGTGGCCGAATGGTGTTCGCCGTTGATGCGGCCGTACCCGTACTCGGCTGTCGATGGCCGCGAGGATCCGGCCGCCGAAGGGCTTCGTGTGATTCGCGGTGGCAGCTACGCCGATCCCCCCGAGCTGCTCCACCCGGCCCTGCGCCACGCCGACCGGCCGGGACGCCAGAACCCCTGGAACGGCTTCCGCGTGGCGATCTCCGTTCCCTGATCCGTATAATTGAATTGTTCCCCAAAATTCGATTCCATGGACTCGCAAGCGATGATCGAGGCCGTTGGCCTCTGTAAGTTTTATGGAGATTTCGCCGCCGTTCGAGACGTAAGCTTTTCGGTCCCGCGCGGGCAGGTCTGCGCATTTCTTGGACCCAACGGCGCCGGCAAATCGACCACAATGAAGCTGCTCACGGGTTACGTGTCGCCGAGCAAGGGATCCGCGCGGATCGCCGGCTTCGACGTTGCTGCTGACCAGCGCCGCAGCGCCCGCCACCTCGGCTATCTGCCCGAGAACGGTCCGCTCTATCCCGATATGACTCCGCTTAGCCTGCTCCGTTTCTTCGGCGAGGCGCGCGGATTATCCGGCTCACGGCTCAGCGGGCGGATTGACGCGGTGGTCGCGCAGTGCTTCCTCCACGACGTACTGGAAAAGGGCATCAGCAAGCTCTCCAAGGGTTACCGCCAGCGTGTCGGCATGGCTCAAGTCCTGCTCCATGAACCGGACGTGCTGATCATGGACGAGCCGACCACGGGACTCGACCCGAACCAGATCCGCGAGGTCCGCAACCTCATCCGGACTCTCGGCGAGACCAAAACCATCCTGCTCTCCACTCACATCCTGCAGGAGGTGGAAGCCGTGGCCGGGCGCGTGTTGATGATCAACGAGGGACGCCTGGTGTTCGATGGCCCGCCATCGGGCCTCCTGGAACACGGCGAGACGCTCGACCTGGCGTTTCACAATCTGACGGGAGCCGCCAATGCCTGATTTCCGCGTGATCCTGGCTGTTTTCAAGCGCGAGTTCTTTTCTTATTTCGGGTCGCCGACCGGATATGTCTTCATCACTCTGTTCGTGTTCCTGAGCGCGGTGGCCGCGTTTTGGCAGGAGCGCTTCTTCCTCAACAATCTGGCGAACCTCGATCAACTGAACCAGTACTTTCCGTATTTGCTGGTGTTCCTGATCCCCTCGATCACGATGGGATTGTGGGCCGACGAGCAGCGCCAGGGGACCGAGGAACTGCTCCTCACCCTGCCTGCGTCAGCAGTTGAGCTGCTCGCGGGAAAATATCTCGCCGGACTCGGGATCTACACTGTTGCGCTGGTGTTCTCATTGAGCCACGTGGTCGTGTTGTATTGGCTGGGCAGCCCGGACACCGGAATGCTCGTGTCCACCTACCTGGGCTACTGGTTGATGGGCGCGGCGCTGCTGCCGTTGGGACTGCTCGCCTCGCAGATCACGGCCAACCTCACGGTCGCGTTCATCCTTGGCGCGTTCTTCTGCGCGATTCCGGTGTTCGCGCGCCATGCCGGGTCCATCATCAGTGGACGCGCGCAGCGGCTTGCCGAGCAACTGTCGATCGCGGACCGCTTCCGTGACCTCGCCTCCGGGGTGGTCACCAGCTCGACCATTCTCTACTTCGTGCTGCTCGCCGCGGCGGTGCTCTATCTTTGCGTGAAGCTGGTGAGCCGGCGGCGCTGGAGCCAGCCGCACCTGGGCAAGCACTACGTATTCCGGACCCTGTGCCTGCTCGCCGCCTTCGCGGCCTTGACGCTGATCCTGTCCCGCAAGGGTGCGCGGATCGATGTCACCAGTGAGCAAGTCCACTCGCTCTCGCCGGAGACGCGCAAGCTGATCGAGTCGATCGATCCGAAGAAGCCTGTGTCCATTCAGGCCTACCTGAGCCCCGAGGTCCCGCGATCCTACCTTCCGGCGCGCAACAACGTGATCACCTTTCTGCGCGAGTTCGCCGCCGTGGGCCGCGAGCGTGTCAACGTCCGCATCACCGAGACGATCAAGTATTCACCCGAGGCGCGCGAAGCCCGCGAACGCTACGGCATCAATCCGTTCCGCGTTCCAGCGACCGAAGAAAGCGCGTCGACCGTCAACGAGATCTTCATGGGGCTGGTCTTCACCTCCGGCGGCGAGGAGTTCATCATCCCCGCGTTCGACCGTGGCCTGCCTGCTGAATACGAGTTGATGCGCTCCATCCGCGTCGTCTCGCGCGCGCAACGGCGCAAGGTCGGCATCCTCGATACCGGGGCGCGGATGTTCGGCGGATTCGATTTCCAATCCAGGCGCCAGACCAACGAGTGGTCGATCGTGGCGGAGCTGAAGAAGCAGTACGACGTGGCCCAGGTCATGCCCGATTCCGAGTATCCGCAGGACTTGAGCGTGCTCGTCGCCGCGCTTCCGTACACGTTGAACGCGGCACAGCTCGACCGCCTGGTTGGCTACGCGAAAAAAGGCAAGCCGCTGCTCCTGCTGGTGGACCCCTTCCCGGCGTTCAACCTCAACCTGTCGCCCGCGGGCGCGGCGCAGGATCCGACGAATCCCACACCGCCGCCGCAGTTCACCAGCGTCGCGCCGTTGATGAACGTGCTCGGCGTCGACTGGGACCAGAGCCGCATCGTGTGGGACACCTACAATCCGCATCCGCAATTGAGATCGCTGCAACCGGAAATCGTGTTCATCGGCAAGGGCAGCCAATCAAAGATGCCGTTCCAGACCGCGGAACCGATGACGGCAGGGTTGCAGGAAGTGGTGCTCATGTTTCCCGGCCAGATCAAGGAGCGGTCCGGCGCGAAGACCAAGTTCGTTCCGTTGCTTCAAACGGGACCCGCTGCGGGTACGATGCGCTGGGATCAACTCGTGCAGCGCACGATGTTTGGTACGCAAGTCGTGACGGGGCTTCCGCACAGGCCCACCAATCAAAGCTACGTCACCGCGGCGCGCGTCACCGGATCCGGCGCCGAGCCCGTTCAGGCAGTGGTGATCGCCGACGCCGACCTGATGGGCGAGGAGTTCTTCGAGATCCGCAAGCGCGGAGTCGAAAACCTGAACCTCGACAACGTCACGTTTGTCTTGAACGCGATTGATGATCTTGCCGGAGACCGGAGCTTTATCGCTCTCCGTTCTCGGCGTCCGAAACATCGCACGTTGGAGGCGCTCGAAGCGCGCACCAGGACCTTCGAGCAACAGCGCGACCAAGAGGCGCAGAACGCCGCGGTGCTGGCCGAAAAGCGGCTCCAGGACGCGCAGGCCCGGCTGGACCGTGCCGTCGCCGAAATCCGGTCGCGCGGAGATCTCGACGAGCAAGCCAAGCAGATCATGATCTCGAACGTCGAGGCCGCGGAGAACCGGCGGCTCCAGGTGGCGCGCACCAACATCGAAGAAGAGCGCCAGAAGCAGTTGGAAGACGCGCGGTCATCGATGGAGTCGGCGATTCGGGGAATCCAGAGCACGATCAAGCTGCTTGCCGTGACGCTGCCGCCGATTCCCGCGTTTGTCCTGTTCATTCTCATGTCGATCCGCAAGGTGGCGCGCGAGCGTTCGCGGATCTCCGCAAGCCGCTTGTTGACCAAGGAGGCCGCATGAAGTCCGAGCTGGCCAAGACCGCGTTGTACGCCGCGGGAGCCGTGGCGCTGGTGGCGGGGGCATCCTATGTCGAGCCCGATGCCTACAAGGCCGAAATCTTTTCCGACACCGGCCAGGAGCTGTTCCCGGCCTTCCGCGACGTGAACACGGTGAAGGCGATCGAGGTGGTCGACTATGACGAAGCTGAAGCGGCCGCGCGCCCGCTGAAGGTGGAGTTCCGCAAGAACCGCTGGGTGCTCACCTCGCACAGCGACTATCCGGCCGAGGCGCGCGACCGGCTGGCGAAAACCGCAGCGGCTCTCGTCGACTTGAAGAAGGACTCCGCCGTATCCGACCGCTGGGAGGACCACGGCAACTACGGTGTGATCGATCCGCTCGATGCCAAGAATCCGAGCTTGACGGGACGCGGCAAGCGCGTTGCCCTGCGCGATGCCACTGGTGTCACGCTCGCCGAACTGATCCTCGGCAAGCCGTTGAAGGACAAGGCCGGGCTGCGCTATGTCCGGCTGCCGGGCCAGAAGCGGACCTATTCGGTAAAGACCGACGCCGATCCGTCGGCGCGCTTCGAGGACTGGGTGGAGGCGGACTTGTTGAAGCTCCGCTACGACGACATCATGCGGATGACGCTGAACAGCTATCAGATCGACGAGGCCATGGGCCGCCTTGCGAATCAGCGCCGGTTGCAGATGGTGAAAGACAAGGAAAACTGGGACGCCACCGCCAAGTCGATCGCCTACGCGCTGGGCTCGTTGCGCGTGGCTGGCGCGCGCCCCAAGCCGCCGATGCTCGCCCAGCAGTTGCGCGAGGGCCAGCTCGCATTGACGATGGACGTCGTGATGTCGCTCCGCCAGCGCGGCTTCTTCATCACGCCGTTCGGACAGTTGTTGGCCAACGAAGGCGAATTGACGGTGGAGACGGTGAAGGGCGTGCTGTACACCCTGCGGTTCGGCGAAGTTGTCTCCGACGGGATCTCGACCAAGCAGCGCGAGAACCGCTACGTGTTCATCACCGTGGCTTCACGGAATCCGGAGAACGAAGCGCTGGCCAAGGCGATGCAGAACAAGTTTGCCGACTGGTACTACGTGATCTCCGGAGCCGATTTCGCGAAGCTTCATCCACAGTCGGCGGCGGCCAAGGGTGAGCCGCCCGCGCCGAGACTGCCACCGGGATTTCCGCCGTCAGTGATGCGGCAACAGGGTCCTGGCTCGTTGCCGCCCGAAGGGGTGCCTCCCCAGCCCGCACCGCCTCCGCCTCCGCAGCGGTAGCACCCGCAGCGGTAGCAGCCTGATATCGGGACTCGTTTTGAATATAATCGTTGGACCTGGAGTCCACCAGCATCCCGTCAGGAGGACCATACATGAGCCGTTTCCTTTTTCTTCTCGGCGCTGCCCTCAGCGTTCCACTATCCGCTCAGACCGGCAACGCCAGCATTTCAGGAATTATCAAGGATCCTTCCGGCGCGGTGGTCCCCGCCGCCCGGATCTCCATTCGCAACTCCGCCACCAACGTCACGCTCAAGACTCAGACCAACTCTGAGGGCCGCTTCAGCGTGGTGAACCTGATTCCGGGCGGCTACGCGATCGCTGTCGAAGCGCAGGGGTTCCGCACCGCCGAACGCAGCAGCGTGAACCTTCGCATTGGCGACCGCCTGGGCCTCGACATCAGCTTGGAAGTAGGCGCGACGGCCGACCGGGTCACGGTGACAGCCGAAGTCCCTCTGATCCGCACGGAGGACGCCCAGGCTGGACTCGTGATCGACAACAAGCGGATCCAGGACCTGCCGCAGTACAACCGCGATCCGCTCGCCTTCGTTTTCCTCACCCCCAATGTGACGGGAAGCAGCCAGAATGATCTCCGGATCAACGGGAGCCGGTCCAAGCAGATTGAGTACTTCATTGATGGCATCCCGGTGACCACCGGCTACCTGCATGACGTTCCGCCATCGGTGCCGTCCCGGGAGGCGATCGCTGAGTTCAAGGTGATCACCAACGGACTCTCGGCGGAATACGGGCGCTTGTCCGGCGGCGCCGTTCAAGTGATCAGCCGTTCGGGGACCAACAACTATCACGGATCGGTGTACGAGTTCTTCCGCAATGACAAGCTGAACGCCAACGACTGGAACTCCAACCGTTTCGCACGGCCCAAGGGCGTGTTCCACGACAACGTGTTCGGTGCGACATTCGGAGGCCCCATCTGGATTCCCAAGGTGTACAAGGGGCGCGACAAGACGTTTTTCTTCGTCAACTATGAGGGAACGCGGCGCCGCACCGGAAGCAACGCTGTGCTGGGATCGGTTCCAACCGAGGCAGAGCGAAACGGCGACTACACACAAAGCGTGCTCGACCGCGGCGTAGCAGCGCAGGTGTTCGATCCGCTCACTTCGCAGGTGGAAGGCGCGCGTGTGCGGCGGGATCCATTCCCGGGAAACCGCGTCCCCGCGAGCCGGTTCAATGAGTTGTCCCGGCGCTACATCGGCAACTATCCGCAAGCCAACCGCGCGCCGCTTCCCGGATCCAACAACGAAGGCAACTTCATCGGATCGATATCGAATCCCAGTGACAACAACCGCTGGACCGGGCGGCTGGACCAGAATTGGAACTCCAGCCACTCCACCCGCGGTTCCGTTTCCTACTTCGACAGCGTGGCGAGCAACACTCGCTGGTTCGGTCCGTTGCAGCCGACAAACGTGACCACGGGGTCCGCCTACACTACCTCGCTCGATCACACCTGGACCCTGAGCCCGACGACGATCCTGAATCTGCGCGGCGGAGTTGTGCGCGCGATCACTTCACGAGGCGCCCAGGTGGATGCCGATTCGTCGAGCTGGAATCTGCCGCCGATTGTGCTGAACCTGCTCGGGACTACCCGGAACCGCGTCCCCACCATCAGCAACGGAAGCCACCTTGGTGCGCTGGGCGGCGGCGACATCTTCGCCTCGCGCGACACCACCTATACCGGAAACATACAACTGCAGAAGCTGTGGAACAAGCACACCTTCAAGTTCGGCTGGGAACACCGCCGCTACTACTCCAACGTCACCACGGGCGGCAGCTTCGGACTGGCCACCGAGCGCCGCGTCACGTCGCAGTTCTACGACAACCCCGTGACCGGACATCCAATGGCGAGCTTCCTGCTCGGAATCGCGACTTGGGGACAGGGTGTGCAGATCGCCGGTCCCGCGTCACTGCAGCGCTATCACGGCGCGTTCGTGCAGGACGACTGGAAGATCACGCCCAAGCTCACGCTCAACCTCGGAGTCCGGTGGGATTTCGAGCCGCCCCGCACCGAGCGGTATGACCGGCAAATCTTCTGGGATCCAAGCTTCAAGTGGAACATCCAACCCAACCCAGGCTGGAGCTGGGACGTGGCACAGCGCGAAGCCGGAATCAGTTTCGCCGCGCCCGAATGGATCTCCAAGGGAATCTTCGGACGCGCCGCGCTCACGGGAACGCGCGAATATCCGGGACGCACGCTGCAGAAGAGCTATCCGCGCAACATCGCCCCACGCCTCGGATTTGCCTACCAGTTGATGCCGCGCACCGTAATTCGCGGCAGCTACGGCAAGGTGTTCCTCACGCTCACTGGCGACCGCTTCCTCAGCTCGGCGGTTGACAATGTCGGGTTTGGCGATTTTGCCCGCGTGAGCCAGGACGGCACTCCCGATGGCGGGCGCACCTATACGGCAAGCTTCAACAATCCGCTGCCCGGCGGACTCGGGTACGTGCCCTTCACCCGTGATGTCACCGCACTCAACTTCTCGACCTTGGGCAACTGGTTCGTCGTTCCCGCCATCGACCAGTTCCCCGGCCTGGAGCATGTCGCGCAGTTCAATATCCAGCGCGAGTTCGGTTCCGGAGCCAACGCGTGGGTGGTGGAAGCTGCCTACAACGGCAATTTCGGGCGCAAGCTTCCGTTCTTCGGCAATCTCCACAGCGTCAAGAACGCCTACGACAACCTGGCCAGGCCACTGGGCATCAACCTGAACAGGCAGGTGACGAACCCATTCTTCGGCCAGATTCCGCGGAACACGACACAAGGCGGCTCCACGAACTTCCTGGCGCGCATCATGCAAGCGATGCCGCTTTGGCGCGAGCTCTGGGCGGTGAATGACCCCATCGGATATTCGAACTTCAATTCCGCCTACGTGCAGATCGAACACCGGTTCTCAAACGGGTTCAGCTTCCTGTCCAACTACACCTTTGGTAAGGCGCTGCACGCGGGCGGCGGCATCGGAGCGGAAGGGGTCCACAGCGTGGGCGCCACCGGCAACAGCAATGGACCTCCGCAGGCCAACCAGTCCATGAAGGAGATTTACGGACTGTCCGACTACGACGTGACTCACCGCTTCCTGTTCAACTACGTCGTGGACCTGCCTTTCGGCCGCGGCAAGCGCTTCGCGGGCTCCTCCGGACGCGCTCTCAACTCCGTGATCGGCGGCTGGACCATGGCCGGCACCACGATCTTCCGTGGCGGACAGCCGTTCTCGCTCATCTGCGCGCCGGGATTCTGCCGCAATTTCATCACGATTGGCCAGGGCAAGCTCAGCCGGCCTTCATTCGTTGAACCTCGCGTCGCCTACAACAATGGCGTCTCCGGACACAATGCACTGGAAGGCTCGGCGGGGCTGCGTCCCTATTTCAACCCGGACGCGTTCCGGCCCGTTGTCGATGTCGAGATGGGAACCGTCGGCAGCACTCTCCACGGGATGCGTGGACCCGGGTTCAGCCAGTGGGACTTCGCCATGCTCAAAAACATCGGACTCGGCGCCGAGTCACGCTATCTGCAACTCCGGTTCGAGGCGCAGAATCTGTTGAATCACATGAACGCGGGCAAGCCGAACAACGCGCTTCCCAACCGGGCTTTCGGAACGATCACGTCACAAGAGGGAACGCCCCGCGTGGTGATGATCGCCGCGAAGATTTTCTTCTGATGGACTGGCGGGGGAGCGGTCGCCGCCGCTAAATCCGGTACGACAGCGCTCCTCCGTTCCCCTTCCACCGCATATACTGCCGCGTTCCAATCTCGGAGAACCGGTAGCCATCCACCACCGCCGGCTTGAGCATCTCAAAGAAGCGCTCCAGTGCGTTCTCCGGCTTGCCTTCATGCGCGGCCATCACACCCATCAATTCCTCCTGCTGTTGCCGGGTCAGCGTGCTGTACGCCGCGCCGAACCGCGACCGCGCCGCCGCCTCGACGTCCTTGATGCCCTCTCTCCACCGCTGCTGCAGCGCCGCCGTTGAGTACGCGGCCACCAGGTCGATGTAGCGCGACACCTTGGCTTCATGCGCACCCGGCGACTGCTCATCCGTAGGCAGGATGATGTCGGCCAGCCGGTCGAGCACGGCGTCCTCCGCCGGCGTGAAGAACTTCAGCGGACCTTCGCCAAAGTGCCGCGGCGCCGCGGGCAGCGCGCTGGCCGCCGCAATCTGGATCAACTCCCGCCGGTGGATCATGCCAGTTCTCCCTTCCTCGCCAGCTCAGCCAGATGCTCGCTCATCCGCCACGACATCGTGATATTGGTCAGCACGGGGTTCTTCTCCGGATACGCCGGGAATACGCTCGCATCGCCGATAAACACGTTCGGGACGTCGTAGCTCCGCCCCCAGTCATCGAGTGGCGCGGTGCGGCGGTCCTTGCCCATCCGCACGGTCCCCACCCAGTGGTTGTAGTCGATGATCAGCTTCGACGGATCCATCTTCCCGGGCGACCAGTGCAACTGTCCACCTCCGGCGCGGATGATGCGTTCACAGGTCTCGACCATATCGTCGGCCATCGCCACGTCGTTGTCCTCATAGTGGAGGTGGATGCGCGGCAGCGGGACTCCATTGCGGTCCTTGGCCGAAGGATCGAGTTCCATGAACTTCTTCGATGACTGCAGGAGAGTCCCCTGCATGTTCATGCCGGCGTTGCCCAGGTTCTTCTCGCGCAGTTCCTTCTTAAATCCCTTGCCCCATCCCTTGACGTCGCGGATGGGAAGCACGCCGAGCGGCCATCCGGATCCGCATTGAACCTGGTAGGTCCCCTGGAACTTCGGATTCGGCTTATCCCAATTGAGCCCGGTCAACAGCGAATGATGGTAGTTGGTGCCGTCGTCGTTCACGTTGTCGCGCCGCGCGTACTCGGGGAAAAATCCGTATACCCAGCAGCCGAAGTGGCTTGTCAGGTTGCGGCCCACCTGTCCGCTCGAATTGCCAACGCCACTGTGGAGCATCAGCCGCGGCGTCTCGATCGAATTGCAGGCAAGCACCAACGCCTTGCACTTCACCTCGCGCCGGTCTCCATTGGGCATCGCGTACTCGACGCCCGAGGCGCGCCCGTCCTTCATCAGGATCCGTGTAACCCAGGCCTCAGTGATGATGGTCAGATTCCCGGTCCGCTGCGCCATCGGAAGCGGCGTGTTGGCCGACGTGTACTTGGCATCCACGCAACAGCCCGAGCACATGCCGCAAAAGTGGCACTGCGCCCGACGCGACTGGTGCGGCTCGGTGAGCATCGCCTTGCGCTGCGCGACGAATTCCATCTTCGCCCCGCCCGACTTCAGCTTCTGGACCCCGCGCCACAACGCCTTCTCCGCCGGGCGGTAGGGAACCCCCTTCAGGAACTCGCCATCGGGCATGTTCCAAAGTCCATCCTTGAATCCATACACGCCCATGAACTTCTCGGCGCGGCTGTAGTAGGGCGCTACTTGCGAGTACGGGAAGGGCCAACTCTCGAAATCTTTGGGGCCGAACCGCAACGAATGGCCCGCCCAGCACAGCGACCGGCCTCCAAGCGCCACTAGCATCCCGTGATTCGGGCGGTCGCCAACGCCTGTGAAGTGATTCCGCGCCGCGTGGCGCCATACGGAATCGAATGGAAGGCCGATCCCTTTGCTGATGCGCTCCTCAGCCACTTCCCACGCCATGTCGTGATGGCCGTAGTCGACCCCAGCCCGCAACCGCGGCCCCGCCTCCACGAGCGCGACCTTGAGTCCTGCTTTCGTCAGCGCGTAGGTGGCGATGCCGCCGCCCGGTCCGCTGCCGACCACAACCGCGTCGTAGACTGTTTCCGCCATGCGGAAATGATACCGCTTTCAGAACCGGAGCGCCTATCGCGGACGGCAGTCGCTCGCGTGAGTGGGGCGGGCACTCCGCAAGGCACCGGCCCAGTGTCCCGAGCCCGCCCGCGCGAAATGGTGGGCAGCAACGGCGGCTGCCACTGAGGAGTCTCTCGCCTCGAAGGCGCCTACCGAGGGCGGATCGGCCCAGCAGCGCCCATCGAAGTCTCCGGACGTTGCCTCCTTCACAACCCGGCCCATGGCGCGCGCGGGGCTGTCCATCGGAATCCGGTAGTCGCCGGCCTCAGCATCAGCGAAGGTGGGATCGCGCTGCACGGCGGTCCCTTCCTCACGAGGAATACCTGAACCCAACACGGGACCGGTCCAGTCGCCGCTACGGTCCAGCGCATACCAGAGGTTCGAGCCGAACACAAACGATTCGGGCGACGTACCTCCGCCAACGTTGACGAAGGTGCGCAAATCCGCCAACCGCAGCACGATGATGTTGTTGACCAAGAGTCCGTTACGCGAGGGGACGAACCGGGCGCCAGTGGTCTCCTGCAGAATTCGCGCCACCCAGGTACGCGGCTCGACGATGGTGTTGTTCGCGAACACACACGCGTCGCAGCCCACATAGGCGATGTTGGCGCCGGCGGCTTCGCCGTTCCGCACGAAGATGTTGCCTTCCACACGGATCCGCGCCGCTTCGTACGGCGCATCGAGCGGGCGGAAGAACTCGAGTCCAGTGGAGCCGCCCGCGTTAACCGCGCGGCCCGGAATGTTGGCGAAGATGTTGGCGTGGATCAGGATGTCCGCGCTTCCGCCCTTGGCCTGCACTCCGCTCGCGACGGGCTCGTGGAAATAGTTGCGGGCGATGTAGCCGTTGTGGCAGCCGACCATGTCGATGATCTCGCCGCGGTTGCATCCCCAGGCTTCGCTATCAGTGACCCAGAAGTTGTCCACGCCCGATAGCTTGATGCAATCGTTATTGCCGCCCGATCCGGATCCGGCGACGGTGATCCCGCGCAGGATCAGGTACTCGGTGGGCGTTTCGTAGGAGCCTCCGTCGTCAATGTTGATCCCGTGCGCCCTCGCGCCGCGGATCGTGAATCCCTCGATCACCACGTATCGGAGGTCGGTGCCGGAGACCACCACCTGCGCGCCGCCGGCTTCCAGGGTCACCTGGCCCGCGGCGGAAATGGCAATCGGGCGGCCCGGTTCGCCGCGCAATCCGTCAATATCGATCGCGCCCGTGTAGGTCCCGGCTTGGACCAGAATCCGGGTGCCCGGCGTCGCGTGGCGGATCGCTGCACGGATGGAATCGAATGGCGCAGACAGCGAGCCGTCGCCGTTCGACGTCCCCTTCACACTGACATGGAGGGTCCTGGTGTAGGTCACATCCTGGTCAAATGGCTCGGGCGCGGCGGACAGGACGAACACGCCAACCAGTCCGGACAACAACAACCTCATGCGGCCAATGATAGCTCTGCACGCATCGCAGCCGGGCAGCGTCAGTGTCTTTGAAAGGAGAACGATGCATTATCGACACTTGATCCTGGCAGCCGTGTGCGCCTCAGGATCCTACTTGTGGGGTGCGGAGCGAACGTATACCATCGCGAACGCGTCCGCCGCGCAGGCCCGGAGTGAGCTGGCCCTGGTGGTCAAGGCCGGACTTGAGATCGCCGTTGCCCAGTCCGGCACGGATCAGCGGATCCTCACCATTTCTGGATCAGAGGAGGAACTCGCCGCCGCGGAATGGCTTCTCCGGGAACTCGACAAACCGGCGCCGGAGGCCGGCGAAGCGCGGCGCGCGAGCGCGGCGTTCACGATGAACGGTGTGTCCGATGGCACGATAACCGTCTTTTATCTAAAGGGCGGCCGGTCGACGCAGCAACTCCAGGAGTCAGCCACGATCATCCGGTCTATCGCGGACATCCGGCGGGTGTTCACGTACAACCAGACGCATGCGATCGCAGTTCGTGGAACGCCCGGACAGATCGCTGCCGCCGAGTGGATCTGGCGTACCCTCGACGACGAACCCAAGGCGGGAGCGGTGGAGTTCAGCGCCAGCCTGGGAAGCGACAACCTGCTCCGGGCGTACCACATGCCGGCCGAGTGGTCCGTTCAGGACCTGCAAGAGGCAGCGGTGGTGTTGCGGACAACGGCCGAGCTGCGCCGGTTGTTCACCTACAATCGCACGCGTACCATTGTGACCCGCGGAGCGGACTCAGCGATTGCCGCGGCCAACTGGCTGGCCAGCGAAATCCAGCGGCCCGCAAGCCAGGCGCTCGCCGTATCTGAACCCTTCCAGATGGACGACCCACGGCAGGAAGGCGTGCTTCGGGTGTTCCGGATCCCGGCGAGACACGATGCCGCCGGACTGCAGGGAACAGCCGTGGACCTCCGCCAGCAAACTCAGATCCGCAGGATCTTCACGTTCAACCGGCCGCGCATGCTTGTCTTGCGTGGAACAGGCGTGCAGATCGCAGAGGCCGGCCGGATCCTTGGGGCAGCCCAGTAGTCACTCCACCCGCCAATCCGAGACAAAACGTTCATCCAGCACCGCCCGGCCGGCCTCGAACAGAAAGACCCCCACGCCGCGCGGCGACCCCGCCATCGCCGCCAGCACCCGCTCCCGCTGCGACCTGCCTCTGGCGGCCAGCGTCACCGGGACCTCGGTGCCGCCCACCAACACCGTGTCGAATCGAATGCCAAACACCACGAAGCCCGAGGGTTGATGTTCGCGCTCGCAACGCACCAGCCGTCCCAACACGCGCGAGCCCGTATCCACCAGCACCTTCCCGCGCACATACACCGGACTCAACAACACGCCCTCGACCGGATCGCCCGCAAATGATTCCTCCGAATCGATCTTCGTTCGCAGAGCGATCCGGAGATTCGCGGCTTGGGGCAGCCGCCTCACAGCCGGACCCGCGGAGCCGCTCACTCCCGTATCCCCATCGGTCCGCAACACGGACTCGCTGCCGAACGCGCGGCAGCCACTGTACTCGCTGCGATTCTCATGGCGTGCGCCATCCGTGTCCCAGAGCTTGAGCAGCGTCTGGCGCGGCAACAGCAGAGACGAGCCGCGAACCGGGATCCGCTGATAATCGATTACCGTTTCGATCCGGCACGTGTCCGACCCGGATGGCGGCTTGGGCGCCTCGATGCTCAACCGCCGGATCTCCGCCGTCGTGGGATCGATCCAGAACTTGCCTTCATACGCAAGCACCTTGCCTCCGCCGCCCTCGGTCCTGATCTGATACCGGCTGGCAGAGACCGGCACGCGATAGCTGTAGACCGCGAGCGTCTGCTCCTGTCCAACGGGCCGGTGCTCCACGCCGCTGTCGCCAAAGATGCTCATGAGGAACGGGCCAAAGTCGCCCGCGCCGGCCAGTCCCCCGCCCGCGATCTGTTGGGCGTCCGTGGCCTCGAATCCCCGCGCACCCGCCCAGGAGAAAATCTCGGCTCCTTCCGACACCGTCACGTCGAGCTTCAACCGGTCCGACCAGGCGAGCGTCATTCCCGGATTCTCACGGCATCCGGACTTGCGGCCCTGCCGGAACGGCTGGTACCGCGCGCGGTGCACCGTCTGGACACAGGTGTACTTGGGGATCGCGCGGACGGCTTCGACAATCTGGCTCCGGGCGCGGACCAGCAGCGGGTCCTGGGCATGGACCGCAACAGCCACCGCCAGCGTCAACCAGCGTGCGCGTCTCATGCATGCTTATGATAGCTTGGTCCGATGACAAGACCCGCCCTGTTCCTTGTGGAATTTGGATTGGTTTGGGCCACGGCACGGGCCGAATCCGTAGTCCCCGGCAAAGAGTGGGAACGGATCCCCGCCGAGCGCGCCGGATATTCAACCAAGCGTTTCGATGCATTGCGCAGCTATCTCGCGACCATCGAAACCACCGCGATGATGGTGGTTAACTAGGGCCGTGCTATCTCGCGTCGGTCCGCGGACTTCTGCCGATAGAAAAACGCGCGACGATCCACCATCTGAGGTGCCTCGCGCGGCACGCAGCCGCCAGGTTCCTACAACCTGTATTCGAACTGAGATTTGAACGCGGCGGGCTACGTTTTCGAAAAGACCACCGGCGTTGACATCTACGATGCGCTTGAGCAGGATCTGGCACGGCCCATGGCATGCAGGACTTCGACCGCTCGCTGCAGAAGAGGAAGGCGACGCCACGCGTTCCATCTACCCGGCGTATCCGGTCTGGCTCACCACGCGCGAAATGGCCCGCATCGGATTGCTGATGTCGCGCGGCGGCGAGTGGAATGGCAAACAGGTGGTGGCCCGCGATTGGGTGCGCACGATCACGTCGCTCGTGACACCAGTCCACTACATGAATCCGCCGGCCCGGTGCGGCTATGGGGCTGGCACGCTGTGGGGCTCACGCTGTGGGGCTATGGATACATGTGGTGCGTATGGGATGACCACAACCGCCTGGACCCGTAAAGGGCGCCTATTCCGGATTCGGTGCGACCGCGCCTGTCCCTGAGCGGGCGCAACCGGCGGGTGTATACTCGTCGGTGATTCCTGTTCAGGGGGTTCGATGCTGCGATCCATCCTGCTTGTGTCGGCAGCCGCCGCCTGTTTGTCCGCCCAAACAGCCGCGGAGATCACCGGCCGCGTGACTGATTCCACCAACGCGGTGATTCCGGGGGCCGCCATCACGGCCACCAATGTCGACCGCCAAACGGACCGCACCACCACGTCAAACGACCTCGGCTACTTCACCTTGCCGAGCCTCAGCACCGGAAACTACCGGATCACCGTGGAACACGGCGGATTCAAACCGGTGTCGCGCTCGGGCATCCGGCTGGATGTGAACCAGTCACTGCGGCTGGACTTCACCCTCGAAGTCGGACAGTTGACCGAGAAGATCGAGGTCACCGGAGAACTCGCGCTGATCGAAGCCACCACGGCGCAGCTCGGAACGGTGGTCACCGAGGAGAAGATCTCGGACCTTCCGCTCAACGCGCGCAACTTCAGCCAGCTCTTGACGCTGACTCCGGGCGCCTCGCCCATTAGCGTGGCGCAGAACCGCGCGGGCGGACAAACGACACCGCGCATCGGCGTGCTCGTGTTCCCCGCGATCAACGGCCAGACCAACCGGAGCAACTCGTTCACACTCGACGGCGTCTACAACAATGGACATTTCACCGGCACCTATGTGGTCGCGCCCAACATCGACGGACTGAGCCAGTTCAAGGTCCAGTCCCACAGCGATCAGGCTGAGTTCGGCGGCGCCACAGGCGGAGTGATCAACATCGCCTCGAAGACCGGCACCAACCAGTTCCACGGCACGCTGTTCGAGTTCCTCCGCAACGACAAGTTGGATGCGCGCGGATTCTTCACCGCGGGCAAACCTGCCCTGCGGCAGAATCAGTTCGGCGCTGCGGTGGGTGGCCCGGTGTTCCGGAACAAGACCTTCTTCTTCGCCTCCTACGAGGGATACCGGCAAGTGACCGCCTCGGCATCCCTCGCGCTGGTTCCGACCGCCGAACAACGTGTCGGCGACTTCAGCGCGCTCTCCCGGCGTCTGTTCGATCCCTATTCGACCCGCACCAATCCCGCCAACGCCAATCAACTCCTGCGCGATCCGTTCCCGAACAACCGGATTCCCGCCGCGCGAATCAGCCCGTCGATCAAGGCGTTCATGGATGCCATCGTCCCCCTGCCCATCGACACTGGCGTTCCGAACCAGAATTCGCGGAACAGCGATCCACAGACGTTCCCGTCTGATTCCTACAGCATCCGCGGCGACCAGTACCTCTCGGCGCGCGATTCCTTCTGGGCCCGCTACACCTGGAGCGAGCAGAATACGTCCTCCGCCCTGTCGCTTCCCGGCACGGTAATCACGACGGCGATCCCGGCGAAGAACTTCGGCGCGGGCTACACCCACACCTTCGGACCCAACACGCTGCTCACGGCCCTTTTCGGATTCTCCTCCACCACGTTCAACGACGCGCCGCAGTTCACCAAGCGCAACCTGATCTCTGAGGGCTTCTTCAAAGGATTCCTCGATGATCCACGGACACTGACGCCGGGTGTCAACATCCCGGGCTACTTCAGTCTCAGCATGCGGAACCGGATCCTTGGCCCGCAACGGGGCATCCAGTGGCGCGGCGACGTGGCGCACAACTTCGGCCGCCACAGTCTCAAGTTCGGCGGCGAGTTGGTGCGGCAGCCGTGGACCAACACCCAGATCACCGAGACACTCACGTTCAACACGCGTCAAAGCGCGGACCTCAACAGCCTAGGCAACACCGGCGACGCGCTGGCCTCGTTCCTGATGGGACTGATGGAACGCACCGAGCTCAGCCAGGCCGACTTCACCCTGGAATCGCAGATCGCCAACGGCTACATCCAGGACTCCTGGAAAGCGACCAGCACCCTGACCCTCAACTTCGGCCTGCGGTGGGACATCTTCCGTTCCCCCGACTTCTCGCGCGACTTCGCCTCGACGTGGGACTTCTACACCGGCAAGTTCCTGGTTGGCATCGCCAGGCCGCCTTCGTGCGCCGAGACCGGCAAGGCGCCGTGCCTTCCGGAGCCGAACAGCGATTATCTCAACCGCTTCGTCGAATTCACCGGATCCTCGAAGTTCATCAAGGATGAGCGGGCGCTGCTCGGTCCGCGGTTCGGATTTGGGTGGCAGGCCCGGCCGGGCACCGTGATCCGCGGATCCTACGGCATCTTCTACGACCTGATGGCTGGTATGAGCCAGCGCGCGCAGAACGGCAGCATCAACAACGCGAACTGGCCGGGGACACGCGGGCGTAGCGTCGACATCAACGCCAACACGGTGCAGGCCACCGCTGATGCGCCGTTCGGCTCGGCGAATCCATTCATCCCCACCGCGGCGCCCACTGGTCCGGCGCCGTACTATGATCCGCGCTTCAAGAACGCCTACTCGCAGCAGTGGAACTTCGAAGTTCAGCGCCAGCTCGTGCGTGACCTGGCGTTGAGCGCCGCCTACGTTGGGTCGCACAACCTGCGGCTATCGGTGGGTGGCGATTACAACACCGCGCAGGTTCCCGGCCCTGGCCCGATTGGACCACGCCAGCTCTGGTCGCACGCGCCCGTCACCACCTGGGACCGCAGCGTCGCGCAGAGTTGGTACAACGCACTGCAGATCAAGCTCGAGCGGCGGATGGCGAGTGGATTCTCGTTCCTCACCGCCTACACGTGGTCGAAGTCGATCGACACTTCCTCCTCAGGATTTGCGAGCGAGAACATCTCCCTGCAGAATCCGTATGATCCCAACAGCTCGAAGTCGGTCTCAGGATTCGACGTGCCGCAGATGTTCTCGACCGCGGTGATCTACTCGCTTCCGTTCGGCCATGGGAAAGCCCGGTTCACCAGCGGACCTGCCGCACGCGTACTCGGCAACTGGCAGGTGAACGGAATCGTGACCCTGCGTTCAGGTGAAACGTTCACGCCCCAGATGAACGCGGATATCGCCAACATCGGCGCGGTGAACAACGCAACCCGGGCGCGTCCTGACGTGGTGGGCGAGTGGCGGCTGGCCAATCCCACTCCTGTCGCCTGGTTCAACCCGGCGGCATTCGCCTCACCGCGCCAGTTCACATATGGGAACGCGGGGCGCAACATTCTGAGGTCCGATTCGCTGCACAATTTCGATATCTCGCTGTTCCGGGAGGACAGGATCCGCGAGAGCATCAAGCTCCAGATCCGGGCGGAGGCGTTCAACGCCTTCAACCACCCGTCGTTCGGAATTCCCAACGCGGTGGTCACCAACCGGCAATTCGGCCAGGTCACCGGCACGGCGAGCACCGCGCGCCAGATTCAGTTGGGCATGAAGCTGGTGTTTTAGAAAATCATCTTCAACCCGAACTGGATCTGCCTCATCGAACTGTCGGTCGAAGAGATCGTCCCTCCATTCACCAGGTCCACCGTCATGTTCGGAGCCGCGAAGTGCGCCTCGTTCAGGATATTGAAAAACTCCGCCCGGAACGCGAGCGTGAATCTTTCCGAAATCCGGAACGGACGGGACACCGTCGTATCCAGATTCACTACTCCCGGCGCGAAGATGGTGTTCGAACCCGAGTTGCCGAGCACAAACGGCGCCGCCTGGGTGAACGCCGTGCGGTCAAACCACCGTTCCGGCTTTCGCTCGCTTCGCGGCAGGTTTCCGTTGGCGATCCGGTTCGGCCGGTTCGCTCCCGTCCAATTCATCGTATTCACGTTCTGCCCCGCCGTGTACGGCAAACCCGCCTGTACCACCGCCAATGTCGAGATCTGCCAGCCGCCGAGGATCTGTGACACCGGCCCCGCCTTCATCCACTTGCGATCCCGGCCCAGCGGAATGTCCCACACCACGGTGCTGAAGAACCGGTGCCGCATGTCTTCCGGCGAAAGTCCCCGTTCCCGCTGCCGCACCCGCGTGGCCGGACCCGGATCCGTGATCATCGCGTGGCTCCAGGTATACCCGTTCAACGTCGACAGCCCTCCCGAAAAGCGCCGCTCGATCTTCAGCTCCAACGCCTGGTAATTGGACTGCCCCTCGGGCAGGCTCGTGGTGACCGTGCTCTGATCCGGGAACAGCCGCCGCGGATTGATCGCCCCCGCACCCGGAGCTGGCTGATTCAAGTCAATCGCCGGCCAGCGCCGGTGGATCGTGTTCGACCCCACGTATGCCGCTGACGCCACCAGGCTCCCGCGCAGCGCCCGCTGCACGTTGAGATTCCACTGATGCGTCTGCCCGTCCGGAAACTGGAACGGCCACTGGCTGAACAAGGCCCGCCCGGAGAGGACATCCGGACGCAACGCATCCGGAGCGAACCCGTTGCGCACGATCACCGCCGATGTCGAAGCCGTGTTTGCGGTGGGCGTTTGCGTGTCGAGATAGAACGGCGGATTGCCGGACGGTAAGTCTGAGAACTGGCTCTGCACCGTGTTGTCGTAGAAGACTCCGTAACCGCTCCGGATCACCGTATTCGGCGTCACCTGCCAGGCCAATCCCAGCCGCGGTGAGAAATTGTTCCGGTCCGGCTGTTGCAGGCTTCGCGACTGCCGCGACCCGTTAGCCGCGTTCACGAGCCGCCCGAATCCAGCCAGGCCCGGCTCCACCACGAACGTCGCATAACGGTTCCGCCACTCGACGAACGGCGGCATGTATTCGTAGCGCACGCCGAGGTCGAGCGTCAGCTTCCGGCCCACCTTGAAATGGTCCTGCAGATAGAATTCGTAGCCTGTCGAGAACAGCGTAGCGTTGCGCGGATTGCTCAGCCGCGCGGTGTTCGTCAGCCCCAGCAGCGCGTCTGCCAGCGAGCTGCCATTGCCCCTCCCGGCCTGCGCAAACGTGAACTGTCCGTTAAAGCCGAACACGCCGCGCGCGTAATCCGTCGTGCCGGCATAGCGCCTGAAGTTGCGGATGTTGGTCCCCGCCTTGAGCGAATGCCGGCCTTTGGTCAGCGACACATTGTCCACCAGTTGCTTCACGTCCACGATCTTCGGATCCGGCGCGAAACTGCGGTCGCCGAGGCTGGTGAAGCCGGCCAGTGTGAACAGCGGCAATCCTGTGATGTCGGCCCGGTCGAAAGTACCGCGAAACCCGAATTGCTCCCAAAGCCGCTCCCGGTTCGGCGTATCGATCTTTCCGTCGTTACGCGAGTACGCCACGCGGACTTCGTTCACCACGTTCGCGCCCGGAAAAATGTGCGTGTGGCTGAACACCGCCGCATGCGCCAGCGCCAGCCGCACGGCGGTGTTTCCGCCGCTGGCCGGCATCGGCAGATTGCCCGGCTCCAGCCGCGTCCGGTCATGGTAGCTGTAGCGGAGGAACACCGTGTCGCGGTCGCGGAACCGGTGGTCGAACCGCGAGTCGATCTGCGTATCGTCGTCGTCGCGCGACGGATTGAACAGGTAGTTCTGCACGCCCGCCCGGTTGGGCGCCGGATAGAGTTGCAACACCCGGAGCGCCACTGGATCGAAACGGCTGGCCGGGATGCGATTTCCCGGAAACTGCACGCGGGTTCCATCGGCCACCTGTGTTGCCGGGTCGGACACCGCGGTATTTCCGAACTCCCCGCCGATCATCGCCCGTGTCGGAATCGTGTTCAACAGCGTCAGCTTTTCCCGGATCTTGGTTCCCTGATAGCTGCCAAAAAAGAAGGTCTGGTTCTTCCGGACCGGACCGCCCAACGTTCCCCCGTATTGATTCTGCCGGTAGGGCGGCTTCGCCCGCCCGCTGTTGAAGAAGTTGTTCGCATCTAGCTTCTCGTTACGCAAGAACTCGAACGCGGTGCCATGGAAATCGTTCGTGCCGGACTTCGTCGTCACCTGGATCACGCCTCCGCCGCCCCGCCCGAACTCGGCCGAGAAGTTGTGCGTTTCGATGCTGAACTCCTGGATGGCGTCGATTGAAGGCTTCATCACCTGGTTCGACGCGATCACCACGCCGAAATGGTAGTTGTTGTTGTCCATCCCATCCATCACGAACTGGTTCTGCAGCATGTTCGCGCCGTTTACCGAAAACGCGTCCGTCACGAAGTTCCGCGACCGGGACGGCAGCACGCCGGGCGCCAGCATCGCCAATTGCTGGTAGTTGCGTCCGTTCAGCGGCATCTGCGTGATCGTGGTGTTCTCCACGACCTGGTTCAGGTTCGACGTCTCCGATTGCAGCAGCGGCGTCTGGCTCACCACGTTCACTACGTCCGCCAACGTACCCACCTTCATCTCGAAATCCAGCCGCGCCCGTTGGCCCGCATGCAGCGCCAGGTTCCGGCGTTCCACGGATTGAAACCCGGTCAAGCTGACTGTTACCGTATAGACGCCCACCGGCAGCGCCGCCACCGTGTAGGCGCCGGTATCGTTGGTCTGCGCGGTGGACTTGAAACCCGTCGCGGCGTTGGACACCTCGAGAGCCGCGCCGGGAACTACTGCCCCGCTTGGATCAGTGATGATCCCTGTAATCGTGGCCGTGTCCGTCTGCGCCACGGCGCTGGGCAATAGCAAGGCTACGGAAATCGCAGCAGCGTGGATGCTCTTCACATGTGCTCCTGTTGCGCGCGGATCATGGTCCGCGGCGCAGACGGGGCCAGGATATCACAACCCCGCGAAATGAGTCCGGAATGCACTCCCCTGTGCGATGGTCTATACTGAGAGTTCGGGACCTCCCCGAAGCAATCCACCCTCAGTGCGCCTATGAGCCGGCGCTCTCTCCTATGCCCAAAAGAACGTTCCAACCCAACAACCGCCGCCGCGCCAAGACCCACGGGTTCCGCGCCCGCATGAGTTCCAAGGACGGCCGCGACGTGTTGTCCCGCCGCCGCGCGAAAGGCCGCTGGAAGCTCACCGTCAGTGACGAACGGGCCGTCCGGTACTCCAAACTCGGCTAGCACGGCGTTCCCCAAGTCCCGCCGGCTTCTCAAGAGACGTGAGTTCCGGAGGGTGTACGACCAGGGGGCCCGCATCACCAGTCCATCATTCTCTGTGTTTTACCTGCGCCGGGACTCGAACGCTGACCAGCCAAGGGCCGGATTCACGACCCCGCGCCCACTCGGCAAGGCGCACGACCGCAACCGCATCCGCCGCCGGATGCGCGAAGCCGTCCGCACGGAACTGCACAAGGCGGATCCCGCGCTGGATTTCGTGTTCCACCCCCGCCGCGCCGTGCTCAAGATCCCGCTGCCGTTTCTCCGGCGGGAGGTGGAAAAGGTGCTTGAGCAATGCAAGGGGTGATCGTGGCGGTGCTCGTCTTCTACAAGCGGTGGATCTCGCCGCTGCTGCCCTCGGCGTGCCGCTTTCATCCCACTTGTTCTGATTACATGCGCCAATCCGTGGAACGGCACGGTGCGGTCACAGGAGTGTGGCTGGGGCTCAAGCGCCTGGCCAAATGCCATCCGTTTCATGAGGGTGGAATGGATCCCGTGCCATGAGCGATTCCAAGAAACCGCAGTCCAACCAGGAAATGCCGATGGAGCAGCGCCTGATGCTTGCCTTCGGCCTGATGATCGTGGTGCTCGGCGGCACCAGCTACTTCATGCCGAAGCCGGAGCCTCCGGCCGAGCCAGCCAAGCCGCCCGTCAAGGCGGTGGAAACCACGCCCGCCCCGGCACCGGCAACTCCGCCGGCGCCAGCGCCGAAACCCGCGCGGGCAACCAAGAGCGTGGCGGCTCCCCCGGCTCCAGTGACCAAGATCGCCGCGGCGGCCGAACAGTCCCACGTCATCGAGACCGATCTGTATAAAGTCACCTTCCACACCACGGGCGGAGTGATCCGGAGTTGGATTCTGAAGCGATTCAAGGACTCCAAAGGCAGCCCCCTCGAACTGGTGAATACCAAGGCGGGCGCGCTCGGCTATCCCCTCCAGTACAGCTTCCACCTTCCTCAAACGGCCGACCCCTACAACGCCGCCGGGCATCAAGCCACGCTTTCGCCGGACCGCCTGGGAATCACATTCGAGTACCGTGGCGAGGGCTGGCACGGCAGAAAAGCGATCCGGTTCGAGCAGGGATCCTACATCGCCCAAGTTTCCTCCGAGCTCACCATCGCCGGTGTCCCGAAGCCACACCTGCTCACCTGGCGTGGCGGATTCGGCGACTTCAGCGTAGTTGGCGCGGCTTCCCAGCAGAAGAACGTCTACTACCTGACCAACGAAGGCTCGCTCATCCTCAAGACCGCCGACACCGCGGAGAAAGAGCCACAGTCCAACCGCGGCCGTTTCGACTTCGCCGGGATTGCCGACGGCTATTTCGCTGCGCTCGCGATTCCGGATCCGAACCGCGACTTCGAGCTCCACACGTTCCAGGACAAGACCGCCAACCATGTCGATGGCAAGACCGATCCGTTCCCCGGCATGGCAATCGGCGGCGATACGGTCAACAAGTTCGTTTTCTTCACCGGACCCAAGGATACGGACCTGTTACGCCGCATCTCGCCCAAGCTCGAAAACCTGGTCGACTTCGGATACTTCGCCCCCATCGCGCGGCCGCTGTTCCTCAGCCTGAAGTGGCTCAACGACAGCTACATCCGCAACTACGGCTGGACCATCGTGATCGTCACTGTGCTCATCAACTTCCTGCTGCTGCCGCTCAAGCTGTCGAGCATGAAGTCGATGAAACAGATGTCGTCGTTGCAACCCGAGATCAAGAAGATCCAGGAAAAGTACTCGGGCATGAGCATGAAGGATCCGCGCAAGGCGAATCAGAACCAGGAAATGATGGACCTGTACAAGAAGCACGGCATCAATCCGATGGGCGGATGCATGCCGATGGCCTTGCAGATCCCCTTCTTCATCGCCTTCTACAACGTGCTCTCCAACGCGATCGAGTTGCGCGGGGCTCCGTGGCTCTGGGTGCCGGATCTGTCGCGCCTCGACGGCTACTATATTCTCCCCATCGCCATGGTCGCCACCCAGTTCTGGATGCAGAAGATGACCCCCGCCACCACCACCGATCCCGCCCAGCAGCGCATGATGCTGCTGATGCCGCTGATGCTCGGGTTCATGTTCTGGTCGGTGATGAGCGGCCTGGTGTTATACTGGTTGACCGGAAACGTGGTGGGAATTATCCAGCAATGGTTCTTCAACCGCATGGCGCAGAAGCCCGCGGCCGCCGCGGTCCCCGTTTCTCCAACAAAGAAGAAATGACCGCCTGTTGATGAGCCAGCGCAAGTACACCATTGCAAAGATCGGAGCCCGGACCGAAGAATTCCTGAAGCGGATTCTGCCCCTGATGGGCGTCAACGTGCGCTTTGAGATCACCGAGGGCGAAGAGCTCCATCCTGGATTCGAGAACCCCGAGATCCGCGTCAAGTTCAGCGGACACGATGTGCCCGACCTGCTTGAGAACAAGGCCGAGGTCCTGCTGGCGCTCGAACACCTGACCATGGAAGCGCTGCGCATCCCGTTCGAGGACCACAGCCGGATCTGCTTCGACGCCAATGACCATCGCATGCTCCGCATCGAAGAGCTGCGGCAGAGCGCCGTCACCGCGGCCGAGCGCGTGCGGGATTCCAAGCGCCCGTTCCGGTTCAATCCGATGAACAGCCGCGAGCGCCGGATCATCCACCTGGCGTTGCGGGACTTCAAGGAAGTGCGCTCCGAGAGCGAAGGATTCGAGCCGCGGCGCAACGTGGTGATCTACCCGGAGGGAATGCCGTCTCAGCCCGCCAGTGCCCCGCCTCCGATGCGGCGCGGCCGCCGCTAGCCGTTGGATCCGCGCGACACCATCGCCGCGGTGTCCACTCCGCCGGGCCGGGGCGGTATCGGTGTGGTGCGCATCTCGGGGAAATCCGCGATCGCCGTGGCCGGATGCCTGCTGCGGTTTCCGCATCCTCCGTCCTGGAAGCCCTGGTCGGCGGCTCTCGCCGAGCTCATCGATTCGGACGGCCACACGGTGGACCAGGTGATCGCAACTTATTTCGCCGCGCCCCGGTCGTACACGGCTGAGGATGTCGTGGAGATCTCCTGCCACGGCGCGCCAGTGGTGCTCCGGTTGGCGCTCGAGCGGGCCTGCGCATCGGGTGCGCGGATTGCCGAGCCAGGCGAGTTCACACTGCGTGCGTTCCTGAACGGGCGGATCGACCTGCCGCAGTCAGAAGCCGTGCGCGACCTGATCGAGGCGACCACGCTGTATCAAGCCAGGATCGCGGCGCAGCAGGTGGACGGCGCGGTGTCGCGCAAGCTCGCGCCGTTAAAGCGCCAACTGCTCGACCTGATCGCGCTGCTCGAGGCTGGTATCGACTTCGCCGAGGATGACGTGAGCGTCGCGAGCGACGAGGACATCGCGCGCCGGCTCGCGCCTGTCGAGGCCGGCATCGGGCAGTTGGTCCGCAGCTTTGCCTACGGCAAGCTCGTGCATCAGGGATTCACGCTCGCCATCGTCGGCCGCCCGAACGCCGGAAAGAGCAGCCTGTTCAACCGGCTGCTTGAGCAGGACCGCGCCATCGTCACCGAGATCCCGGGCACCACGCGCGACCTGGTGTCGGAAACGGCGTCCATCGCGGGGTTGCCGGTCCGGCTGGTCGACACCGCAGGGATCCGCGAGAGCCAGGATGTGGTGGAACGCCTGGGGATCGAGCGGAGCTTTCAGGCAATGGCCGATGCCGACCTGACGCTGGTGGTCGTCGACCGGCACGCAGGCGTCTCACCTGAAGATCTCGAACTCATCGGCAAGGCCCGCGCACAAGGGCGCTGTCTGGTGGTTGCGAACAAGTGCGATCTCGGCGGCGCGGATCCAGGGACCGATGCGGTGTCGGTGTCCGCGCTGACGGGCGAGGGCATCGAACCATTGCGCCAGGCCATTGTCGCCGGACTAGGCGGAGGCGCGGCGTTGAATGAGGACGGCGGATTCATCACCAGCATCCGGCACGAGGCGCTGTTGCGGGAAAGCCTGGAAGCGCTCCAGCATGGCCGGGAAGCATTGGGCCACGGGCTTCCCCACGAGATGCTGCTGCTGGACTTCTATGCCGCGTTGGCGCCGATCGATTCGATTACGGGCGCGACCACCGCGGACGACATCTTGAACCGGATCTTCTCGACATTTTGCATCGGAAAATAGCGCCGGGGCGAGATGCCTTCGACCGATGTCTTCGCAACAGGCTTGCCGCTCGGGTTCACGACGCGCACCGTCACACGCCGATCGAGGCCCGAAGTCCGGCAGATGGAATATCAGGTTCCGGTGTTCCCCCTCGCTCCGCCGCCTTCATTTCCGCCTTGGTTCGTTCCGCGATCAGTCCTCGCTCGAACGCTGCCAGCGCACCCATCATGTGGAACACCAGGCGGCCGTCAGCGACGCGCCCTCCGTTACACTTGCGCCAATGCCCAAGAAGAGAACAAGAGCGGCTCGCGTCGACGATCTATCTGATCCGGGGCAAATAGATCATTTTCGATTTTGCCCTCGCGGGTCTGTGCGGGGTTTCGACGAAGGTCCTCAATCAAGCGGTCAGCCGCAATGCGGATCGCTTTCTTGTGACCGGTTCCCAGAAGCACCGTGATCCGAAGTTCGCGCCCGTGCCTTCACCCAAGAGGGACTAGCCGTGCTCTCCGGTATGCTTCGGAGCAAGTGTGCCGTTGAAGTCAATATCGGCGCCGCCGGTCAAGAAACGTCGCATTGGATTCATTCACCACGAAGACTGATGCACCAAAAGTGGTCGACGGAGGGACACGCCACAACAACGCCGTCCGTCCCGATGTTCGCCGGCAGCGCTTGCGGCTTGTGGCCCATTCTCCGGCGATTATGCGGGGTTCAGGATTATGCGGAGCGCCAGGAGCCCCTTGTCTCACGAGATCGCCCGATGAGACACTGACGGCATGTCTGTTCGAGTACTCCTCCTCTCCCTGGCGCTCGGCTATCAGACTGCGGCACAGCAGAGCGCGTCCGGGCCAGAAGATGAGATACGGCACACGGTGGAACGGTACATGGATGCTGTCCGACGGCAAGATCGCGCCCTCGCCGAAGTCGTTTCTGCTCCGGGCAGGCGGAGAGTCAGTCCTGGTGGTACAGCTCAGTTCAATCTGCGAGAAGGGCTTCCTTCCTGGACGCTTCGCTCCAACATGATCCGGCGAGTCGAAATGCTCAGTCCCAACACGGCCGTTGCAATTGGGATCTGGAGAGATTTTCAGGCCAAGCCGCCATTTGATGTCGGCACATTTCATTACACATTGCTCCGCGAGACGGGTTCCTGGAAGGTCAGCTTCGTCCACGAGTCGTTCTTGCCCGCACCGCGAACGGTCTCAAGTCTGGCGCCGCCGGAGGCAAGAGATGGCACCCCGGGGGTTGATAGCTGGGAGCCGCTATTCGATGGGCGGACACTGAGTGGCTGGTTCGGAACGGAAGTGGGGCAGGAACTCAGTCGATCATGGCGAGTCGAGGATGCATGCCTCGTTGCGAGAGCAGATGGCCAACGATCGAGCCTTGTCACTGAACGGCAATTCCTGTTCTTCGATTTGCGGTTTGAGTGGAGTGCAGCATCAAAGACAAATTCTGGCGTCAAGTATCGCTTGCTTGGGTTCGACCGAATCCTGAACGGATCGAGGGAGGCGCTCGGCTTTGAATATCAGGTAGCGGACGACGATGGTGATGTTGGTGCGCGGCATGACCCAAGGCAAAGAAGTGGCGCCTTGTACTCTGTCACGGCTGTTGAGCCCTCCGTAGCAAAGCCGTTAGGGCAATGGAATGAGTCCCGGATCGTGGTCACGGCGGACCGCGTCGAGCACTGGCTAAACGGCAATATCACGGCCAGCCATGCGACGGATATCCCGTTTGCGAGTTCTATCGCGTTGCAGCACCACACCACCGAAGTGCGGTTTCGAAATCTGCGAATTCGGCGGCTGAGAGATGGAGGTTTTTAGCCCAAGGCCCGCTTCACGATCGAGAGCGTCATGGGGCGGGACGAAGGTATTGAGGTTGTCGTTTGGACGAACTGGCGACGCGCGGTTTCCGGTTGATCCACGCTGGATTTGTCCGATCCTCATGGAGCTTGGTTGCCCGCCAGCTACAGCAGCGGAACCCCAGGTGCCGCGTCCACCGGCAGCAGTCCGCACAACCTCGGGTCGGCGGCAATCTCCAGACCTCGCCGGAACGGCTTAAACCCCGACCGGACATAGAAGTCCACCGCTCCCGGATGATCCAGCGTGCAGGTGTGCAGCCAGAACCGGCGCGCGCCGCCGTCCCATACCCGCGCGATCGCGAAGTCCATCAGCATCCGCCCGCCGCCGCGCCCCACCATCTCCGGAGTTACTCCAAAATATAGCAACTCGACATTGGAGGGATCCCGGCGGTCCAACTCCAGCAACCCCTCCGCCCGGTCCCCCGCCCATAACTCGAAAATTTCGTTCCCCGGATCACGCAAGATCCGCTGCAACTCCTCCCGCGGTTCACTCAGCCGTCCCCACCACAGCCACGGCCCTCCGACGCGCCGGAACAGATCCACGTACCAGTCCACCGTCGGCCCTTCCACTCGCCGGACCTCGAAGCCCGGCTCCGCCACCCCCGGGCGCTCTGGTGCCCGCTCGAGCATTTCCAGGTACGTCACCACCGACGCGATCTTCCCGGGCGGCAAGTCCGTATAGCCGTCGAGGTTCAGCGTCATTTCCACAGTGGGCTCGCCTTCCACGCCAACAACGGACCCACCACGGTTTCGGTCATCCGGATGGGCAAAAACGGCGGGCACAGCAAGCGAGGTGAGCATGGAATGGTCGACCACAGGTACCATATCACAAGTGCCTCGCTACGCGGCTGTCGACATCGGATCCAATTCCGTGCGGATGCTCACCGCCGACGTGCTTCCGTCCGGCAAGTTCGAAGTGCTTGCCTCGCAACGCGAAGTCACGCGGCTCGGCGAGTCCGTCTTCCGCGCGGGTGAGATCAGCGCGCAGGCATCCGATTTCGTTTGCTCGATGCTCACGCGCATGGGCGCCGAGTTCCGCAAGCTTGACCCGATGGGGGTCCGCGCTGTCGCCACCGCGGCCGTCCGCGACGCATCGAATCAGCGCGAATTCCTCGCCCGGGCGAGCGATGCTCTGGGAGCGCCAGTCGAGATTGTCTCCGGACAGGAGGAGGCGCGGCTGATACACCTGGGCGTCGAAGCCGTGTGGCCCCACCCTGACCAGCGCATCATGATCGTCGATGTCGGCGGAGGCAGCGCCGAGATCATCGTCGCTGAAGACGGTCACGTGGTCGAGGCCGTTTCGAAGCCCTTGGGCGCCGTGCGCCTCACCGGACTCTTCCTCAAAGCCGATCCGCCCGAGCCCGGCGACATCACGCGGCTGGACGACTACATTGAGGAGCGGCTCGCGCCGGTTGTGCGCCGCATCGGAGTCAAGCCCTGTGCACGCGCGATCGCGACGTCTTCCACGGCCGCAGCGCTCGTCTGCGCGGTGAACCGGATTCCGCGGGTCCGCCGCGACGACGCCGACCGCCTGCGGGCTCCGCTCGCCCAGGTCCGCAAGTTGTACAAGGACCTGTGCCGCCGCGACACGGCGGGCCGGGTCAAGGTCCCCGGCATCGGTCCGCGGCGTGCGCAGATCATCGTGCCGGGGATCGCCGTGCTGCTCCAGTGCATGGAGCGGTTCCACCTGCCGTCGCTCTACTATTCGACCGCGGGCGTCCGCGAGGGGCTGATCGCCGATCTCGCCGCGCGGCGCGTGGGTGCCGAGCGGACGCAGCTCACGCAAGACACCCGGCGCGAGGTGGAGCGCATGGCGTCGAAGTTCCAGGTTCCGCTCCGCCGCGCGCGTCATGTCGCCGGACTGGCCCGCGTGTTGTTTGAGTCGCTCCGGTCGCTGCATGGGCTCGCACCGGGGTGGGGCCGGCTGCTCGAGGCCGCGGCCTACTTATTCGATACTGGTCACTTTGTCTCGGATACCGGACACCACAAACACTCCGAGTATCTGGTGGCGAACTCCGATCTCCCCGGATTCACCGGACGGGAGCGGACCCTCATCGCGGTGCTTTGCCGGTTCCACCGGAAGGCCCTGCCGTCCGCGCGGCACACCACGTTCCAGCAACTACCGGCCGACGACCGGCGTGCGCTGCTGTTTCTAATACCCCTGTTGCGGCTGGCCGACGCATTGGACCGGGGTCACGAACAGCGCATAACATCCATTACTTGTCAGGTTGGCGCGTCCGCGATCGAAATCCGGCTGCAATCGGCACAGAGCGCCGATCTCGAGGTCTGGGCTGCCCAGCGGACCGCGGACGCATTCGCGGCGGTGTATCAGAAGAGCTTGGCGGCCTCGCAAGCCTGAGCCGTGCGCTGGTACACCCAGACGGGTGAGCTGCCTGACTCGCACAGCATCCTTTCCCTCTCTTTTTCAACGGCCTGCGTGGGGCGCTTTGCGTGCATCTACAGCAAGTATGAACCCGCGACTCAAAACGTTCGCCCTCGCCGCGGGACTCCTTGCCACGGCCATGACGCCTCTCCGGGCGTCAGTAACCTATGACTTCGAGACAGTCCCCTTGGGGACTCACCCGCCGTTCCACCCGTTTGCATTCTAACCTGCGACCCCATCGTGTTCCCCGACGGCACCCGGATCCTCGGCTATCCAAGCCACTCGGTCGTCAACTTCAACTCCTTCAGACTCAGTGGTGCTCCGAAGGTAAGTTTGACCGCTTCGCACTTCTCGCAGCGAACAGTTTCACCCAGTCCGTATCCTCAAGCCATCGCGATGAACCACGAGCATGCTCATGTTGATCGGCGGCATTGCCGGGTGCGGCCTGCCGCAACTCGCCTGGGGCGATCCGCACCGCAATCAAAATGCCAGGCGGAGTCCAAGGCGGAACTGCCGTTGATCGGGCTGCGCGCTCGTGATGATCATGAAGTTCGCGGCGCTGATGTTTGCCGCCGGATTGTTGAAGTGTGGCGTGTTCAACGAATTCGCCGCCTCCGCGCGTAACTCGAGCGTGAACTTCTCGCGCAGATAGATCTTGCGGAACAGCCCCAAATCGAGGTTCACCGTGCCCGGGCCGCGCAACAGATTGCGACCCGACGAACCGAATCGCACGCCGGTTGGCGCCGCGAACGCCGCCGGATCGTAGAAAGGCCGGCCCGCGCCAACGCCGCCAAGCTTCTCCACTTTATCCTTGACCTGGTCCGCGGTCTGGATGTTGCCCGGAGCGTTTAGTGCGCCAGCCGCTGCCGTAACGGTGAAGGGCCGTCCCTTAAACGAGGCGAACACCCCGTTTACCTGCCAGTCGCCGAGGATCCAGCGAGCCGGCCCGGACGATGCGAACTTCTTTCCTTTGCCCGCCGGCAGTTCGTAGACGAATCCCATTTGCAGGGTTTGCGGAATGTTATAGCCCGCCTGCGCGCGATTGCGATGGAACACCGGCGCCCAGTTGAAATTGATGGTGCCGGTCCAGCCATCGTCGTCGGTCTGGTTGATCGCCTTGGAGTACGTGTATGCGCCTTTCAACATCAACCCGTCGGCCGCGCGGCGATTCACCGCCACCTGCAGCGCGTGATAGTTCGCGTTGAGGTACCCATCCCAGGCCCATGTGTCGACCGTACGCCCGAATCGCTGCGCCAGCGGCCTGCCCGCCGTTCCGGCGCCCGGCGCGGCGGCGTTAATCTCGAGGTCGCCGAAGCTGTGCACCGTGCGTGTGCCGACATAGCCCGCCGAGACCACGGTGTTGCCGGGGAGTTGACGTTCGATCATGAAGTTCCAGGACTGCACGTAGCCGCGCGTCAGCTTCTCGGTCGGAATGAATCGCATTTGCGCGGTGGGCGGCAGCGCCACGCGGCCGGAACTCGTGTCCGGCAGGATCAACGCCGGGATGCCCTGCTCGATCGTGCGCACCGGCTGGAACGTGTTCGGCGAGTTGAAATTGCTCGCGAACAGCAGCGGGAAGAATCCGCGCAGGGGGCGCGCCATCGGCATCGGCATGAACGTGAGGCCGTAGCCGGAGCGAACGACGGTCTCTTCGTTCATGCGATAGGCGAACCCGAATCGCGGTGCGAACAGCATCTTGCTCGTCGAGATGCCGAGCCCTTTCGGTAACCCGCCGAGGCCGCCGAGACTCACGATGTTCGTATTGGGGTCATAGCCTTCGATTCCGCCCCGGCCCGATCGCGTCTGCAGCGGATAGATCTCGTACCGCAGACCCGCCGACAACGTGAGCTTCTGCGACAACTGCCATCGGTCTCGAATGTACCAGGCGCCCTGGTTGTTGTAGGCGGTCATGATCTCGAACTGCGAGGAGCGGCGCATCGTCTCCGGCAGGCCCAACAGGTACGCGGCGTAAGCGTTGAACTGGTTCTGTGCGGGACCGCCGCGCAACGCAGTGATGCCCTGCGTGAACAGCAGTGCGCCCTGCGGTCCGCCGTTGCCCCCACCGTCCGGCGAGTAGTGGTTCAGCACGTGGCGTACGGCTTCGAATCCGAAGCGGATGTCGTGCTTCGGCCGCGTCAGCGAAAAGTTGTGACTGGTCACGAACGACATGTCGTGCATGAAGAAGGGCCGCGTGTCGGTGTCGCTCAGGTGGTTCGTGAATCCGGTGATCGAGAGCACAGGCGCTCCGCTTTCGCGAACATCGCGGCCGTTGGTGCCGGGGATGCCGTACGTTTCGCGACCCAGGTTCGTGCCGAAGCCGAGACCGGTCACGGACTGCCCCTGCCGTGTCCAACCGAAGGTGCCGTCATAAAGGAACGTCGGTGAGAAGATGTATGTGGTTCCGACAGTCGCGACCTGGGTCCGTAGCGTTCCATCACCGATGCTCGACCCGGCAGGGCACAGCGGGGCGCCGCCGCCTTCGCCGAACGCCGGGTCGCAACCGACCTTGGCGTTCACGGTCGAGTACTTGCCCCACATGGAGTGCCGTGCATTGCGGTTGAAGTTGATCTTGGTGTCGAAGTGATTCTTGTCGAGCCGTTGCGAGCCGTTCGCAAGGAAGTTTGCCGCCGTGCCGGCACGGTTCGGCAGCGGGATCAGGCCTTGAATCCGGCGCGTGATGGCACTCTGCCGGGCCACAGGAACCTGGTTGTCCGGGAACGGCGTGCGCCCGGATCCGTCAGCGACGCCGGTAGCCGGATCGAAGATCGTCGTGGGCAGGCCCGCGAAACTGCCGGCCTTGATGGCCGCCGTGGGAACCGAGAGCAACTGGGTTGCGCCCAGCCGTTCGTGCTCGGCTTCCCATCCGAAGAAGTAGAAGAACTTGTTCTTGACGATGGGTCCGCCGACGGTTACGCCGAAGATGTTGTTGATGTTCTTCGGTTTGGCGCCCGTGTTGAAATAGTTGCGCGCCTGCACCGACGCGTTATCGTTCAGCTCCCAGGCCGATCCATGCAGATCGTTCGTGCCGGACTTGGTGATCACCGTGATCGCGGCACCGCCGGCCATACCCTGCTCGGCGTCGAAATTGTTCGTTGAAACGTTCACCGCCTCGATTGTTTCGGCGGGCGGTACGTACGCCGCGTGATTCGGCAGCCACAGGAACACGCTGAGGGCGCCGTCGATGCGCGTTGCGTTGTTGTTGCGGTTGACGCCGTTGACATTGGTTTCGAGCGCGCGGCCCGGTGCTGCCTGGATCGAGTTCTGCAGGCGGCCCGGAGTCGCGCCTGGCACCAGGTTGATCAGCGATTGATAGTTGCGGTAACGCGGCAGCGGCAGATTCAGGACTTCCTTCGAACCGAGCTCGGTGTGAAGGTCGGTCTTGTCGGTCTGGAGCGTGACTTGGCCCGCTTCGACCAGTACGGTCTCCGACACCTGCCCGATCTCGAGCTTGGCGTCTTCGCGGCGAACGGTGTTCACCGTGATCGGCAGACCCCTGCGCGTGACGGGCCGGAAACCGTTGGCCGCGATCGTGAGGTCGTAGGTGCCGGCCACCAGGTTCGAAAACGTATAGCTGCCCACTTCGTTGGTCGTGGCGGTGAGTTCCTGCGCGGTTCCGGGGTTGCGCACCGTAACCGAAGCGCCTGGGACAACCGCACCGCCGCTGTCGAGCACCGTACCGGTGAGTGAGCCGTAAAGCACTTGAGCTGCGGCCGGAAGGGCCGTCACGAAGATGCAAAGCAAGAGTGTAAAGAACCGGGTCATCCCTACCACCTCAGGACAGAATTCGCTTGATTGTAGCAACCCCCGGCGGCGGAGTCAAAGCAGGATATCATCAACTCTGTGGCAGCGGCGAGATTGTTGCGAGCGTTACACGCCGGGATCGTCCTGGTGCTCGCCACAGCCACCCCGGCGCGAGCACAGGACGCGGCGGCGAAGTCACACGAGGCCAGGCAGATGCTCGCCGAGCGGCGTTTTGATGACGCAATCCGGCTGTATCGCGAACTCATCGCAGCCCAGCCTGCCAACCCGGGCTGGAAGCTGAATCTCGGGGTCGCCCAACACATGGCAGAGCACGACAAGGAGGCTGTCGCCACGTTGGGTGAAGTGCTCCGCATCAAGCCTGATCATGGTCCGGCGCTGGTGATGTCCGGCGGCTCCTACATCCGCTTGGGCCAACCGGCGAGAGCGGTCGACCTGCTCGAACGCGCGGCGCGCCTGATGCCGGACGATATGGAGGTGACTCGCATGCTCGCCGACGCGGCCTCCATGTCCGGCCGCTTCACAGCGGCAGCAGCCGCGCTGCGAAAACTTGCCGCGGCCGGAGGAGATGCACCGGCATGGTCGCGACTCGGCCGGACCTACGAAGCGCTGGCCGAAGACGCGTTCGAGAAGCTCGAGCAGCGTGCGCCGGGATCGGCGCATTGGCTGGCGCTGGTGGCGGAAACGCGCATGAAGCAGGGACGTTCGGGGGCGGCGCTGTCGCTGCTGCGGCAGGCGCTGGCCAAGTCGAATCGACGGGACTGGAAGGAACTCGTTGCGGCGCTCTATGAACAGGCCGGTCATGCGGATTGGGCAACGGCGGAGCGTGCCGCGGCCGCGCGGCTTCCTGCGCCCACCTGCGCCGCCCCGAGCGCCGAATGCCAATTTAAGGCCAAGCGTTACGTCGCCGCGGCCGGCGCGCCGGGTCAGACCGCGGAAGACTTCTACTGGCGCGCGAAAGCTTACAACGAACTGGCGCGGGAAGCGTTCGAGCAATTGAGCAAGTTCCCGGACTCGGCTGACTGGCGCGCGTTTCTCGCGGGACTTCATCGCAATCGCGGCAAGTACGACGATTCGATCCAGGAGTGGCGAAGCGCGCTGGCGATTCAGCCGGGCGACGCAGGCCTTGAGCGCGAGTTGGCCGGTACTCTGCTGGCGGCGCGACGCTACGAAGAAGCGGAATCCACAGTGCGCGGTCTGGTTCTGAAGTCTCCCGGCGACGGCGAACTGCAGTGGATTCTCGGCGAGTCGCTGGTGGCGCAACAGAAGCATTCCGATGCGCTGCAGCCTCTCTCAGAAGCCGTTCGCCTCGATCCGAAGCGGCTGGCGGCGCGGGCATCCCTGGGCCGTGCGCTCCAGGCGACCGGCAGCCATGCCGCAGCGATTCCGCATTTGCAGGCAGCGCTCGCGTCGGACCGCGATGGCGCCGTTCACTTTCAATTGAGCCGTTCGCTCGCGGCGGTGGGCCGCAACACAGAAGCGGCGGCGCTGGCGCGGAAGAGTCAGGAACTCCGGGTGGCGGGGGCCGAGGCGGGCGAAACCGCGATCACTCCTCCGTGATCGTGACGATCCGGTTGGTGGCGACGCCGGTTACCCGCTGGCGCTTGCCGCCGGGCCAGGTGATCTCGAGGTCGACGCTGGCTCCCAGTCCGCCGAAGTGAACCGGCGAGAGGCTGCTCGATGCGTAGCCCACCGAACTCGTCATGATGTTCGCCTGCCCGCCGATCGTTACCACCGCGCCGAGGCCGTCGCGATTCGACTTGCGCCCGGCAAGCCGTACGTCGAGCCATGCCCTGCCCTGCGGGCTGACATTGCGCCACAACTCCGCGGGTTCGCCCAGCGCGGAGACTACGACATCCGGAAGCCCGTCGCCGTTAAAGTCGGCCACCGCGCTTCCGCGATGCGCGGCTTTCACCCCGCTCATGCCGGAGTCGACGAGCCGGAACGTGCCGCCGCCTGCGTTGCGGAACACTGTGTTCGGCTGGCGGTAGGCATAGGGTTCAAAGCTCTCGACAAGATCGTTCACGTGCGAGTTCGCGGTGAACAGGTCGCGCCAGCCGTCGTTATCGAAATCGGCGAGCGAGACGCCCCAGCCCGAGTAAACTCGCGCGGCGGAGGCGAGCTTGGACGAGTGCGTCGCGTCGCGGAATTGCCCCTTCCCGAGGTTCACGAACAGCGGAAACGTTTCTCCGCTCAGCGCAGTGAGGATAAGATCGGGCAGACCGTCGTTGTCAGCATCGCGGAAGTCAGCGCCCATGCCGGAGATCGGCCGGCCTTCATCCGGAAGCGCGACTCCGGCCGCGAGAGCCGATTGCTCGAAGCGCTTCCCGCCAACGTTGCGGAAAAGGAAGTTCTCCATCTTGTCGTTCGGCACGAAGGCATCGACGAAGCCGTCGCCGTCGTAGTCGGCCAAGGCGATGGACATGCCGCGTCCCGGATGCGCACTCAGACCCGCCGCGGCAGAGACGTCGGCGAACTTGCCGCCGCCGAGATTCCGATAGAGCTGATTGGGCTCGGGCTGAAAGTAGCGGGGGTGGCAGTAAACGCGCAGGTTGCGCGAGGCGTCGCCGCAGAACCGGTCGAAATCCGGAGCCCAGCGGGCGTAGTTGACCACAAAGAGGTCGAGCAGTCCGTCGTTGTCGAAGTCGAGCCAACCTCCGGCGACGGACCAATGCTGCGAGCCGATGCCGGCCGCGGCGGTCACGTCGGCGAAAGTGCCGTCGCCGCGGTTGCGGTAGAGGAGGTTGCGCCGGACGCCGGCGACGAAGAGGTCGGGATGGCCGTCGTTGTCGAAGTCGCCTGCCGCTGCGCCCATCGAGTATCCCGCGCCCGCGAGCCCGGTGCGTTCGGTGACGTCCGTGAATCGCCAGTTGCCTTCGTTGCGAAACATTCGATTGTGGAATCGCGGCGCTGACTTCGCGAGCGCCGGCAAATGAGCGCCGTTGGTGAAGAAGAGGTCGGGGCGGCCGTCGGAATCGTAGTCGAAGACGGCTACGCCTCCGGGCATGGTTTCGACGATGTGCTTTCGCGGCGTGGGGGAGTGGTCAAGGCGGAAGCTTACGCCTGCCTGTGCGGCGATATTCTGAAAGCGGATTGGTCCCTGGGCGGCCGCGATGAGGGCGGTGGCCACCAGCCAGAGAGCCATTCGCTTCATCGATCCATTGTAGAAGGCCTGGTCAACGATCCAGCGTGATACTTCCGCCCTGCTGCGGACTATGAGACGGAGCCCGCTGGCTCCAGGAGGTGCAACGGTGCCTCTCGAGACTTCCCGGACCGGTGCTGGTCAACAACGAAAGGCTGCGGATCTGAGGTCTGGCAGCGATTCGTGATCACGCGGCACGGATGCTGCGCTTGTTCGTGTTGATTCCCAAGATCACCTACGGCAACCGGAGCGCCAACGGAGAAGTCGCGGGCATGCTGGACATTGTGCAGGGCTCCGGATCGCGAAGCCCGTAAAACCCGAAGATCCGAATCCGCTTGGCCCAAGTCGCGTCTCACCGCTCGAGGCTTGGTTGGGTGCGAACGCCGCCCTCCGGAAGTGTGCGGGCAGTCAGGTTCCACATTTGAAAGTCGACGAATCGCGCTTCACCGGAATAGACTTCGAGTTTGAGGCGGGACTTGAGAAGCGCGAGTGCTGCGCGGGTGCCAATGATGGGCGGAGCATCATCCACTGTTCCGGCCAACCGCTCGTCGGCCAGAGCTATCCAAGCGGTATGCGTTCTGTCCGGTGCGAGCTTGACGGCGGCCTCCTGAAAACCAGCAATCCCATGGCGGCCTTCCTTGCGCGGAGCGTTGATGCGCAGTTGGAACCTGAAGCGTACGAGCACGTCGCGAAACGGCAGGGTCAGGATGTGGTTCGCATGCTCGCCAGCCGTATGGCGCACGCCGAGTGCATCGGCGGCAATACCCGTTTCGCCGTTCTCCGTGCGCCAGCGGGCATCGTGGCCGCGCATGAAGTCGGAGGCGTGGAGCACGGCGCACGAAGGCACCCATGTTCAAAGTCACCTCCAACTTTTCATAGATGCGCCGCACGTACGTGTTTACGGTATGAACGCTGATGCTCATGCGGGCGGCGATCTCTTTCTTGATCAGCCCGTCAGCGAGCAGGTCCAGAATCTGGCGTTCGCGGGCAGTCAGGTGCGATTCGTCGGGAGTATAGCGGCCGGATTCGACCCGTGCAAAGCGGTCGAGAACCATCCGCGCGACCTTGGGCGTCATCGGAGCCCCACCATCCATGGCCTGGCGAATTGCGTCTGCTATCTCGCGCATGCTCGCCGTCTTGAGAAGATAGCCCGAAGCTCCCAGGCAGACCGCCGCGAAGGGTTCGAATCTGGCTCAAGGCGGTGATTCCGTCCAGGCCCGGAAGCCCAACGTCAAGCAGCATGACATCGGGCCGCTCGGGTCCCGATAGCTGTTCGCGGGCGCCCTCGAAGGAGGAAAAGTCACTCGCACTTCGTCGGGAGCCTCGACGTGCGGCACGGAGGGCGGGACCAAGCGCCTCGTCAAAGCTTCGGAACGTGGTGCCGTAGGCTTCGTTGAGGCGGAGTACGTCGCGATGCCGCTACCGCAACCAGTCGACGTATCGCCGCGTGCCGGCCGCTTCAGGCGGAAGGCCCCGGAAATACCTCAAACGGACGCCATTCTAGAGGGGCTGATCGGCGAACCCAACGCCCAGAACATGAGGATCCCGTGCGAAGCCGCGGCACTGGGCGGCTACATGGGCTTCGATCTGCCGCCGGCATTCAGGTTGAGATCGGCGATCGCTTGGCTGATCGTGTCTTCGGCCTTGGTACGATCTCCCTGGAAGCGCGCCAGAGTCGCTGCGGTTTGTTTCGCGTCGTTGAAAAACTGGCCTGCGTGATTCGCTCCCAGAGCCGCACAGGGGTGGCCCTCCGGGGTGATGAACATCCATCGTTTGCCGATCTGCTCGAGCCGGAAAAGACCGGTAGCGCGGCCGATCCAAGCAGCACGGCCAGCAGTTCTCTCATGTTCATCGGCATCTCCCGCCAGCCGATTGTCCCGGCGGGCGGAATGCAGTGTCAACCGCACGTAGATGGGACACCGGCCATTCGACGTGTCTGGTAGGCTTGACGGAATGCTGGTCTCGAGACGAAGCATCATAGCGGCCCCCGGCGTGATGGCCACCGCGAGGGGCAGCTTCTTTCGAATTGGCAAAGCTCGATCCCGGCTCTGTTTGGTCGATCCTGCCGGGCAGCCGTTCTTCTCGCTCGCGATGAACCACATCGACTCCGCGCCCCTACGCTCGGGCGAGGTCTGGCAGCGGGAGTTCGGCAACGATATCCAGCGCTGGCTCGAACGTGTGCGGCGCGATCTTCTCGACTGGGGATTCAATTCCGCCGGTTGGGTGCAGGAGTACGTAGCCATCAATGACCAACATCATCGCCACTCGCGCAGTTTCACGCCCGAGGAGTACCGATGGCTGGCCCTGCCGTATTGCCACCTGCTGCCGTTCATCGAGTCGCACGGCTGGGAGATCGAAACGCGGCTGCCCCGGATAGACTCCGCCGGATTCGCCGAATGGTGCGATTATGTCGCCCGTGACCAGTGCGTTCGCTTTCGCGACGATGCCCGGCTGATCGGATATTTCTATTCGGATGTGCCCGCGTGGGTAAGCACGAACAAGGAAAACGAATGGCGGGGCGCGCTGTTCGATCCGGAGAAACTGAAGTCCGCGAACGGCCGCCAGGAGTTGACGCGGCTGGCGTCACACTACTACCGGACGATTCACGATACGATCCGCCGCTACGATCCGAACCATCTGATCTTCGGCGATCGCTACAACGCACAGAGGCCCCTGCCGGAGGAGATCGTTCGTGCGGCACTGCCATGGGTCGACGTGCTCAGCTTCCAGACCTTCGCACCCGCTTCCGGGATCCGCACGGAACTGAAACGATGGGCGGACCTGTCCGGCAAGCCCGTTCTGCTGGCGGATGCTGCCCATTTCGCGAGGCCGTTTGCGCCCGGCTGGCCGCCGGCGGAGGATCGCAGGCATGACCCAGCCGCCTACGGTGACGCCCTCAACGCGGCGCTGGACGTTGCTGCCTGCGTTGGCTACCACCTTTGCGGAGCTTACCTGAAGAACAACGCCCGCCGCTACGGATTCCGTGACAGCCAGAATCGAATCGAGCCGCATGTGGCCGAGATGGCGCGGACCAACCGTGCTGCCGCCGCCCGCTTCGCCAAAGAGAGCACTCGATGACTCGCCGAACCATGTTGCTGGCTGCCGCCGTGCCTCCACCCGGCAGAATGACGCTTGCCATCCACCAGTTCACTTCGTTCAACGCCGGATTCCGCAAGCCGCTCGAAGGCTGGGCTCGCGCAGGGATCAGGAACGTCGAACTGAGCGGCCAGCTTCTGGACGGGTTTCTGAAGACGGAATCCCTCTCCGCGGCGAAGCGTATTCTCAGCGACCTTGGTTTGAAACCCGTCGCGGCCGGCTCGGGAGTGCGAGGAGTGTGGCAGGCGAATCCCGATCGGGCTGCCGGCCTCGAACATCTGCGAGTTCGGTGCGGACAGATGGGGGAACTGGGAGTGAACCTGCTGGTCATACCTGCCGCGGCAGGAAGGTGGTAACGCTCGACGAGTACCGGGAGTGCCTCAGCAATGTTCGCGAGGCCGGCGAGATTGCCCGTCAAAATGGAGTGGCCATCCTGTTCGAATTCCTGCGCGACTCCCCATTCGTCTCCACGCTACCGATCACACTGAAGCTGATCCGCGAAGCTGGGCTTCCAACGTGCGTACCATGATCGATGTCTTCCACTTCTGGGCCGGCCCGAGTAAGTTCGAAGACCTTGACTTGCCGCACCGGGGCGAGATCGCACACATCCACTTCGAGGACACTCCCGATCTGCCCCGCGAAATCCTGACTGATTCCTCGCGCGTGATTCCCGGCGACGGCGCCGCGCCGCTGGTTCGAATCCTGCGCAAGCTCGCGGAGAAAGGCTACGGCGGTCCGCTCTCGGTCGAACTCTTCGGACCCGCCTTTCAACAGGGCGACCCATTCGAAGTAGCGCGCCGGATCCGCGAGAAAACCGAAGCCGTCAAGAGGCAGGCCGGAGTGCTTTGAGCCAGGCTACGGGATTTCTTGGTCGGGCAGTTCCTTCCGGATTCCCTGATCGATCGGCATCTTGTCCGTTTCCGGCGTGAGGCGGAGTGCCCTCACTTCGGCCAGCAGGACCGCTTTCAGGATAGGTTGCTCGGCAAGCGCCCGCCTTGACACGCGCAATAGCGGGCGGTATCCTCAGCCAGCACTTCCGTGCGGAAAGGAGTCCTCCTTGATGGCTCGCCGGATTCTCGCTCGCTTCGCTTTTCTGGCCTGCTCGCTCGTCCAGCTCGCTGCCCAGGTCACCACCGCTACTCTCTACACGATCACGACGGATCCCTCGGGAGCCGTCGTCCCCGGAGCCACTGTAATCCTTCGCGACGAACGCACTGGCTCGGTTCGTCGACAAGCCTGCGACAACCTCGGCGAATGCAGTTTCCAATTCCTGCGGCCTGGCACTTACTCCGGTTCCATCAGCGCTTCCGGATTCAAGACGCTTGAAATCTCTTCGCGCAAACCCCCTGAGGTAAAATAGCTCAGCCACCGAAACTCAGTGAGAGGGGATCGATCATGAGGAACGCCGAACGCTGTGCCATCTTGCTGGTGATCGCGCTTGCTGCTTTGGGCCAGCGCGTGAAGTCGACACTGACCGGTACGCTCACAGACCCATCCGGCGCGGCGGTCGCGGGTGCCGAAGTGACTCTGCTGAACGAAGGCACCAACGCCGCGCTGAAGTTCCGTACCAGCGCGGACGGCGGATTCGCTTTTCCCTTCCTCGATCCGGGATCGTACCGTCTGGAGGCGGTGATGGAGGGCTTCAAGAGGTCCGTCCAGCGCGATATCGTGATCCGCGTGGCGACCGACCAGCGCATCGACATGCGGCTCGAGTTGGGCCGCGTCGCCGAACAGATCGAAGTGGCGGCGCAGGCGCCCCTGCTTGAAAGCGTCAGCTCAACTCTCGGCCAGGTGGTCGACAACAAGAAGATCGTCGACCTGCCCATTGGCGGACGCAACGTCCTCAGCCTGCTCACGATCATTCCGGGGTCCTCCGGCGGCGGGGGCGGCATTGGAACCAATCCGTCGAATCCGAGCATCAACGGCAACCGCGCGACGTCGAACAACTTCAACATTGACGGCGTCCCGGTGAACCAGGAATTCAGTGGAACCACCGGCGGCGCGGGCGTAGCCTACGTGCCGCAGATTGACGCCATCAGCGAATTCAAGGTCATCACCAGCAACTACTCGGCCGAGTACGGCCGCGCAATGGGCGCCGTGGTCGCGATCAACATCAAGTCGGGAACCAACCAGTTTCACGGCTCAGCCTTCGAGTTCCTGCGCAACGACAAGTTCGACGCCAAGAATTTCTTCGCGGCGCCCACGGCAACCAAACCCGTGCTGCGGTACAACCAGTTCGGCGGCTCGGTCGGCGGGCCGGTGCGTAAGGACAAGCTCTTCTTCTTTACCAACGCCGAGTGGACGCGCAACTTCGGCCAGGCGGTCCGGATCTCGACCGTGCCCACGGCGCGCATGCGCAACGGCGACTTCGGCGAAGACACCAACACGATCTACGATCCCCGCACCACGCGCCGCGAGAACAACGCCGTGGTGCGCGACCCGTTCCCGGGCAACACGATTCCCGCCGCGATCATCGACGAAGCATCCCGCAAGATCGCGGCCTTCTGGCCGGAGGCGACAACGGCCGGGCTCGCCAACAACTTCAATCTCCAGACTGGCACGCGCAGCACCTCGGTCCGGACCGATACCAAGATCGATTGGGTGATCAACCAGTCGAACACGATCACCGGCCGCTACAGCGACAACCGCACCAACAGCTTCTCCGGATTCAATCTGCCCGGCCCGGCGAATCCGAACGCGCAGGCGTTGAGCGAGTCCGTGAATCCGGGATTCCAGGTGAGCCACACGCACACGTTTTCGCCCGTCCTCATCAGCGAGCTCCGGGTGGCGTTCCAGAAGCGAAGCATTCCGCAACTGGCCGAGCCTTCCGCGCTCGACGACTGGCGTAGCAAGCTCTCCCTGCCCGCGATCCACGAGAACAAGCGCCTGCAGTGGGGCTTCCCCAACATCACCCCAACAGGAATCACCGCGCTGGGCACGCCCTACGACCGCTTCCTCTTCGCGCAGCGCAACTGGAACATCGTGGAAACCATGAGCTGGACGCGTGGAGCGCACTTCGTGAAATTCGGCGGGACGCTGAGCAGGCTCCACACCACCGACTACATTCCAAACTTCCCCGCGGGCGGCTACAATCACTCTGGCGTCTTCACGAGTGTTCCGGGCCGGGCCCGAACCGGACGCGGGTTCGCGGATTTCCTGATCGGCTGGTCAGACGCCGCATACGCCGGTTTGGTGGCTGGCGGTGGCATGCAGCCGATCACCAAGGAAGGGGCGCTCTTCGTACAGGACGACTACCGGATCGCGCGAAACCTGACGCTCAACCTCGGACTGCGCTGGGACGTTTCGACCGCCCCCACCACTGAGGCCGGCAGCTTCTGGGCGTTCAACCCATCCTGTGCCTGCAATCGAAAGCAGGAACCCCCGTTCCCGACGGACTGGGTCAACTTCGGACCGCGCTTCGGACTGGCGTGGCAAATCCTCCCGACGTTCGTGCTGCGCGGCGGATACGGCATCGCGTATTTCCCGCAGTTCAAGGGACTGTCGGGGTTCGGCGTGTTTCCACCGGCCCTCCAACAGAACGCCTTCGTGTCGCCCGATCAGGTGACACCGGCCCGGACGTTTCGAAATTCGTTCGGCCGATTCCTCGACCTCAACGCAACGAACCAGGTGCCGATCAGCGTCAACACCACAACTGGCGGATTCGACCCGGGCAGTTCAAAGGCACCCTACATTCAAAGCTGGAATCTGACGCTCGAAAAGAGCCTGGCGCCCCATTTCGTCGCCGGCGCTGGCTATGTCGCGAACAAATCGACCAATCTCCACATCAACCGGGATCGAAACACGCTGCCGCTCGCACTGCTCGGTCCGAACGACCGCTTCGGCGGGCTCACCCCCCAGCAGCGGCGTCCGTTTCCGGGCGCGGGGCGCGTGACCTTCATTACCAACGAAGGCAATTCCAGCTACCACTCGCTGCAGGCGAAAGCAGAATGGCGGCTGCACGGCGGGCTCTCGTTCCTGACTTCGTACACCTGGAGCAAGGCGATCGACGAGCCGTATCCGCAACTGATGGATCCGTCGTTCCGCAAGAGTGCGCGAGGAGAGTCGCCTGCAGATGTCCGCCACTACTTCGCACACAGCGTCAGCTACGATCTGCCATGGGGGCCGGGACGCCGCTGGCTCTCGGCGAAAAGCGTCGCGCAGTACCTGGTTGGCGGCTGGCAAACCAACGCGATCTTCATTACGCGCACCGGCTATCCGTTCTCCGTCCTCGCCGCATCGAATCTGAGCGGCAGCTTCTCAATCACGCAGGCCCGCGCGGACCGGCTGAGGAACGGCGCCCTGCCGGCGACGGAGCGGTCGATCAACCGATGGTTTGAGTCGGAAGCGTTCGCTCAACCCGTTCCGTTCACGTTCGGAAACTCGGCACCGAACGTCGTGCGTGGTCCGGGGATGGTGAACGTTGACGCGTCGATCTTCAAAGGCTTCGGCTTGTTCGAGAGAACGTCGCTACAGTTCCGGGCGGAAGCGTTCAACGTGAGCAACACGCCTGGATTCGGACTTCCCGCGGCCACTGTCAATACACCCACGATTGGCCGGATCACCGGGCTCGCCAAGGGCAACCGGACGATTCAGCTTGCTCTGAAGTTGATATTCTGACATGCGCTCGCTTACGGCCATCTTGTTCGTCGCGCTCACTCCCGCTTCGGCTGACCGCATCGTGCTGCATGGCGACAGCATCGTGAAGGGATACGGCTTCGGCAACTACACCGACCCTTCACCACTGCGTACGCTTCACGGCATCTTCCGGATCCTCCTTGATGCGAACCTTCCGGACCCTCCCGAGGTTCCCGTGTTGACGTACCTGTGGAAAGTCCCCATTGGACCGGTCGATTCGGTGGCGAAGGAGGTCGCCGGGCAGGTTTCGCGGGGCGAAATTCGAAAAGGCGACTGGCTCATCTACGAGGACGCAGGCGGAATCGACGATTCGGTCCACCCCGCTCCATGGCCTGACGCGACGCGAATGTTTGAGCGGTATCGCGCCTCGCTGCGCGGCATGATTGGGGAAGCATCGAAGATCCTCCCCCGCGGCCGCATCCTTCTCATGACGATGTTTGACTACGAGCCAGCCGCAAAGTGCAGATGGTGCCGCTGGGACGCTCCGCTCGACGATGGCGTTCACACCGGCAACGGTGCGATTCGCGCGGAAGCCCGGGCCGCGGGAGTCCGGCTCATCGACATGAACCGCATCATGGACGCCGCCAACAAGCATGTGCAGGATCTCGGATTCGGCAGAGTAGTCGGTCCCGACGGAATCCATCCCAACGTCTACGGCAACTACGTGATGGTGCTCGCGATCTCGCGCGAGATCGGCTACGACATCGCCGGCTGGAACTTGGCTCCGCTGGCAACGCGTTTCCTGAATCCCGCCTCGGGTGGCGACGTCGAGCGCGTCTGGGGCTTCACGCGCGACCCCAGCGGAGATGAGCGGCGCGAACTCCTGGAATCCTTGCGAAGACTAGTATCGACGGAACACCCGAAATGACGCGCCGAACCTTCCTTCAAACCACACCGCTGCTGGCCGCGATTCCTCCGGCTCGGAGGACGTTCCATTTCTTCGACTGGTTCCACGTCAAGAAAGGCGAGCTCGGCGTCAGCCTGGACCCCGCCCGCATGACTCCGGAGGGACGTACGTTGCGCGAAAGCATCATGCGCGACTTCGGCCGCGACTTCCCGCTTGAAGGCCACGCGCTCCGTCCGGTCGACGTGCCGTTCGGCGTGAAGCTCACGATCGAGCCCGCGTCGAAGACCGCGCCGTGGCTCGCTGCAGATCAGCCTTGGGAGGAATCGACCAACTTTGTCCGTGTGATCCACGAGGGCGGCAAGTATCGCTGCTGGTACGCGGCACGCCTGAGGACTGCGAAGCAGGAACTCACGTTTTCCGATGGCCGCGCGATGGAATTGAGCGGTTCGGTGCTCGGCTACGCCGAAAGCACCGACGGACTCCGCTGGACCAAGCCGGAACTCGATGTGATCCGGACCGGCGGCCAGCGCACCAACATCGTCGCGGCCGGTATCAACGGCGCCGGCGTCTTCCGCGATGACCACGGTCCGGCGGCGGAACGCTACAAGTTCTTCCACTTCGCTGAGCGGCCGAAAGAGCGGATTCCCGCCAATGCAACCACCCACGAGCGCTATGGCCTATTCGCCTTCGTCTCGCCCGACGGCTTTCGCTGGGAGAAGAAACCGACACTGCTGATTCCATATTTCTCCGACACCGACAACGTGGCGGCGTGGGATCCGGCGCTCGGCAAATACGTTGGCTACTTCCGCCATCACTTCAGCGACCGCACGATCTCCCGCGCGGAGACGGACGACTTCTGGAATTGGCCGCAGCCGGAGCCGATCCTTTATGGATCGCCGCTCGACGCCCCGGCCGACGACTACTACACGAACGGCTTCACGGCGTATCCGGACGATCCGTCGATCCGGCTCCTGTTCGCATCCATCTACCACCGCGACCGCGATTCGATCGATGTCCGGCTCGGCATCTCGCGAAACGGCCGCCTGTTCCAATGGGTATCGCTCGATCCGGTTCTTCCGCGCGGTGCACACGGCGAATGGGATGCGGGCGCGGTCTACGCATCGCCAAACCTGGTGAAACTTCCCGACGGACGGCTGGCGGTGCCGTTCTCGGGAAGGTCGATCAGTCACAACGAACATTGGTTCAGTTCCTTTTACGGCGAAACCGCGGACCGCACCGGCGCCGCTTGGGCCACATGGCCGGATGGCCGGCTCGCTGGGATCGAAGCCGCGGCGCTCGGTGAGTTCACAGTGAAATCGGCGGAGTTTAACGGCAGCCGGATTCTCGTGAACGCACGAACCGGCCGTGCCGGATCCCTCGACGTGGAACTGCGCGAGAAGGGAAAGGCGATTCCTGGATTCACGTTCGCCGAGTCGTTCGCTATGGAAGGCAACCACCTGTGGTCTCCAGTTCGCTGGCGCGGCCAGGACTCGCTTGCGGCGCTTCGCGGCAGGAAACTGGAGTTGCGTTTCCGCCTGCGTGAGGCGAAGGTGTTCGGCTACCGGTTCGAGTGAGTTGCACGTGATCCACAGATCTGTGGCGATAGCACTCTTGCAAGAAAACACGGACGCCTGGAGGTTGGGGGTGCCTCCAGGCGTCCGGTTTCAACGCCAGTCTACTTTACCGGCGAACTGAAGCTGGTCTCACCGAGAAGCACCTCCGCCCACGCACAGTACACTTGGACCCGGGCGATGTCGCGGACATAGGACGGCACCGAGATCTCGCGCTTCTCCCCGCCCTTGATCTTGAACGCATCGAGAGTGTAGATCTGCCCCTTGCTGTCCACAATCCGCCAGGTTGGCGCCGGCGTATCCGGAACCTTGAACTCAGGCGTCACGCGCAGCGTGTTCTTGCCGTTCTCGTGGCTATGCATCACCGCGCCGGTGTTCGCTTTGGGACCTTGGAACATCGCCGACGTATGCTCCTTACCATGGTTTGCGGCTACCGCTGTTCCGATCAGCAACGCGGCGGCTGCGGCAGTGGACAGAATTCGAGTCATGTACTTCATTGGGTTTTCTCCTTGGATTTTGGGTTTAACTGCGGAAAGGACTACCGGGATGCCAGCTCGATTGCATGGCCGTCCGGATCACGGACGGAGAGGAACCGGCTAAACCCGGCGATGGGTTCCGGAAGCAGTTGCGTTCCGGGTGAGACGAGTGCCGCCTTCGCCGACCGGAGCGCCGCTTCAGCAACAGCGGCCTCGGGCACGGCCAGACGGGTCTGCCAATGAATCAGGTCATTGGCTCGGGCATCTGATGGATACGGTCGGCCATCTCCCGGTGACAGGTACTCGAGGAACTCAATACCCGGGCCGGAGGCGGCGCGCAACGCGGTAATCCGCAAGCGGGCGCCGAACACATTGTTCAGCCGTTCCTGCTCCGGACCATAGTTCTCGCTTTTCCCCGCGACTCTCATTCCGAGTGTGTCGCGGTAGAACCGAAGACTGGCTTCTGTGTCTGAAATGACGATCGCGGTGTGATCTATTCCCAGGAACAAGCGGCTGGAATCCGCGGCGGCAAGCGTGCGCCACTTCGGATCGCCCTTGCCGGCGGGAAATGACAGGACCTCGAGCGGGTGTCCATCCGGATCGCGGAAGTAGAACGCCTGAATGCCGCCCGCGTTCGGATTCCAGTCGGGAAGCCGCTGCGGACCGGTGGAGGCGTGCCGCACGCGGTGTGAGCGAAGCCACTGATAGGCGCGGTCCATGTCCGGTGTGATGATGGCGATGTGCTGGAACCAGCGGTCATTCGAGCGGCTGGCAGCAGGGGCGGGACGGCCTTCGGGCGTTAGGTACTCGGTCAGCTCAATGAACTCACCGCCCAGGCGCATCCTGGCCGTGCGGGCGCGCATCCCGAACACTCCGTTCAGCAGCTCATACCGCTCGCCGTGGACTTCGCGCTCGTCCACTTTTTCAAACGACAGGACCTTCGAATAGAACTCCACCGAACGGTCGAGGTCGGACACTGTCATGCCGATCGACTCGACGGCGATGGTCCGCACACCTTCAGCGGAGGCGCCCGCCAGCAGGGGACAGAGAATCAGTTGAAGCAAGTGCCGACGGTACATTTCAGTTCATCCTTTCCATCAGGTGGCTGCCCACGCGCAAGGCGTTGGCCATGATCGTGAGCGCCGGATTCACGGCCGCGCTCGAGGGGAAGAAGCTCGCATCCACCACGTAGAGGTTGTCCACCTCATGCGCGCGGCAGTTGACGTCGAGCGCCGAGGCCCGCGGATCCGCGCCAAACCGGATGGTCCCGTTCTGGTGCGCCACGCCCGCCAGCGGAATCCGCTCAGCCAGGTACAGGTTGCGCGCAAACAGTCCTTGATGGCACTCGTGGCCATGCACCGGACATGAGCGCTGGCGGTTGAGCAGATTCTTGAGGCGTGCGATCAGACGCTTGTGGCCTTCTTCGTTGTTCGCGCGGTAGCTGAGCACGATGTTGCCGTCGCGGTCGAGCGTGACGCGGTTGTCCGGATCCGGCAGGTCTTCCGATGTGAGCCAGAAATCGAGCGAGTGGCTGGCCATCAGGTCGAGCGTGAATCCGGGTGTCAGGGGCGGTGCGCCACCCTTGAGCGTTTCGCCATCGAGCTTTCCGACGAAGGAGATGTGCCCCATCGGATAGTCGAATCCGGGTTCTCCGAAGTAGAAGTCGTTGACCGACAGCGTCTTCTGAAACACGGTCGGATTCGGGCACTTCGACACCGCCATGAGAACCGAGTTGGTGTGTCCCATGTAGTGGCGGCCCACCGCTCCGGATCCGTTCGCAAGCCCGTCGGGATGCCGGCCGTTGGCCGAGCGCAGCAGCAGAGCCGCTGAGTTGATGGCGCCGCAGGATACGGCCACGATGTCCGCGGAGTAGGTCTCAGTGCGCCCTTCCCGAATCGCTACGACACGTGTGATCTCACGGCCAGACGCACTGGTCTCCAACCGCTCGACTTTCACTCCTGTCAGCAGGGTGACGTTGGGCGACTCGATCGCACGGTCCACGGCGCACACCTGCGCGTCGGACTTGGCGTTCACCATGCACGGATATCCGTCGCAGGTGTTGCAGCGGATGCACGCGCTGGCACGGCGGTTGCGCTCGTTTACCATGATCCCGAGTGGAGTATGAAAGGGGCGCAGGCCCTGCCGTTCAAAGTCCTCGCTCAGGTGTTGCAAGCGTGGCTCGTGGCTGACCGCGGGATGCGGATACGCTGCGCCAGGCGGATCCGAAGGGTCCTCTCCGCGGTTGCCATGAACGTGATACAGCGCTTCGGCTTCATCGTAGTAGGGAGCCAGATCTTGGTAGGAAATCGGCCAGGCAGGAGAGACTCCGCCATGATGGCGCAGCTCGCGGAAATCACGCTCACGCAAGCGGAACAGCGCGGCGCCGTAGAACTTGGTGTTGCCACCGACGCAGTAGTTCGTGTGCGGATGGAGCGGCTTGCCGTTGCGGTCCCGCCAGGTTTCCTTGGCCTGGTAACGAGCCTCGGTGTTGACGGCCTTCGAGCTCCAGTTTTCCTTCTCACGCGGAATATAGCCGCCGCGTTCGAGGATCAGGATTTTTTTGCCTGATGCGGCCAGGCGGTAGGCAAGGGTGCCACCACCGGCTCCACTCCCGATGATGATGACGTCGTAGTTTTCCATGATTATGCGATTTCTCCGAATCTGCAGCGGAAGATGCAGCGCTCGTTGTTGTGATGATGAAGTTTGGCGCAGAAGACACGTTGGAGCCCGGCGCGGCTCTGATAAAGCAGGCTGGCGGCCATCATTCCGGCGAGCGGGGCGGCGAAGTAGATCCACAGCGCGGCCCCGCGCATCGCATTGGCGGCCGATCCCGCGCTACGCGCCGGATTCATGCTCATGCCCGACACCGGCGATTCAAAAGTAATGAACAAGGCGACCAGCGTGGCCGCAAAGTAGGGCGTGAAGCGGCTCAGGCCACGGTGATTCGACACAGTGAGCACCGTGATCATCAAGATGGCGGAGATGACGAACTCTGCCAGCAGCGCGGCCCAGAGTCCACCAGTACCCGGTTCCGTGGTCACGTACGTCACGGCCGAGTGGCTCAGCGGATCACCGATCATCTCTCGCGCGATGGCGACTCCCAGGACACCGCCAGCAAACTGGAACACGACGTACCAGAAGGCGTCCCACGACTGGATCTTCCCCAGCCTCCAATAGGTCAGCGTGACCGCCGGGTTCATGTGCGCGCCGGAGCGCTTGCCCATGGGCGAGTGAATCAGCAGGAGCGCTGTCAATCCCATCGCAATCCCTCCGATGACGCGCCGCGCGAAGTCGCTTTCGACGCTCTGGTTCAAGGGCGACGAAGGGTGGTTGAGCAGCACGCCAAATGAACAGGCCGAGACCATAAAAAGCCCGAGCGCGGCCGCTTCACTAAGGTATTCAGGCCAGTGGGCCCTGAGGGCCGCGATCGGTTTTAGAGGAGAAGGTGTTGAGTCCATCGTTTCCAGTGGCTGAATCCGGGAAGTGGCTCCGTGCATTCCCGCGAAATTTGGGAATAGTTCGCGCTCCACGGGGGATCTTGCTCGCACAACCGGAACTGCCCATGCAAAACCACAAGAGCCTCTACCAGCGTCAATCGCTCCTCATCAACGCGAACATCACCCAGCTCCGGCAGGGAGTCGCGCTGCTGGGACAGATCAGTGACCTGCAGTACTCGACGTCTCCGCGGAGTTTGCCTGGACAAACAGCGGGCGGCCACATCCGCCACATCCTTGAATTCTATGAGTGCCTTCTCGGCGGGCTCGATTCAACTCATGTCGACTACGACGCGCGCCGGCGTGACCCGATGGTGCAGAATCACCGCGGAGTCGCGATCCAGCGGCTGCGAGCGGTGATGGACTGGCTGTCCTTGGAGCCCACGTTGCGTGGCGACGGTGTCCTCATGGTCCGCATGGAGGACGCACCGAAGGGAGAAGGCTACGACACTTTCCTCACCTCTTCAGTGGCGCGAGAGCTGCAAGTGCTCGCCAGCCACACGGTGCACCACTTCGCGCTCGTGTCGATCATCCTGAAGGCACACGGAGCCGAGGTGGAGCAGGAACTTGGTGTCGCGCCTTCGACGCTGCGGTACAGCTCGCGCCTGGTGGTGGTTGCGGAGGCAGCCTGATGTGCACCGTGACCTGGCAGATCGACGCGGATGGATACGAACTGCTGTGCAACCGGGACGAACGCAAGAGCAGGCGTCCCGCCGCCGGACCTCGCGTCCGGCTGCACCGCGGCGTTCCGGTGCTGGCGCCAGAGGACGGGCAAGCCGGAGGCGCTTGGATCGCCGTGAATAGTGCCGGGGCCACACTATGCCTGCTCAACGGCCACGTATCCGCGCTCGTGCGGTCCGCCGGCGTCCGCAGCCGGGGAATGCTGGTGATGGACCTCGCCGCCGCGGACGACGCGGCCAGTGAACTGGCCCGGACCGATGTCCGCCAGTTTGCGCCATTCACGCTGCTTCTTCTCACGCGGCGCGAAGAGACGGTGTTTCTTTGGGACGGTGCCCGCCTGACGGGCGCGGCGCACTCCGGCCCACGCTTGCTCACCTCCTCCTCGCTCGACCAGCGACAGGCAGAGCTGTTGCGCACGCGCCAGTTCGCAACGAGCGCCGCGGGCATCCGCGAGCGGTTGCAATTTCATGCCAGCCATTCGGGTCCGGATCGCGCCTTTACTCCGTGTATGCACCGGACCGACGCGGAGACCGTGAGTTTCAGCATAATCCGCGTTTCCGCCCGCCAGGCGGAGTTCGGATATAGCCCCGCGGCGCTGTGTCAAGGCGCGCCGCTGGAGTGGACCAACATGCAATTTGCTCTCCGGGAGTCCGCACATGCCCGTCCTCTTTTGGCTCGCGCTGTCGACCTTCGCGTCTGAGGATCTCGCTTGCATCGCCGCGGGGACGCTGATCGCTCAGGGATCAATCGGCTTCTGGCAAGGTGCGCTCGCCTGCCTCGCCGGAATCTTCGCGGGTGACGTGATGCTGATGATCAGCGGACGCGTACTCGGCGCGCGTGTCGCCGGACGCCTGGCCCCGCCGGAAAAACTGGCGGAGGCCTCGTCGTGGATTTCACGCCGCGGGCTTGTGGTCGCGCTGGCAAGCCGGTTCACGCCGGGGACACGCCTGGCGACGTATCTGGCCGCGGGAGTGCTTCGCGTCAATCCATGGAAGTTCAGCGCGTATCTTCTGCTCGCTGCGGCTCTGTGGACTCCGCCGCTGGTCTGGATCAGTTCGCGGCTTGGCGAACAGGTCCTCCGGGGCACGGTGCGCGCAGCCACGATTTCGGTTGTTGCCGCGGCAGCGCTCTTGCTGGTTGCACGGGTGGCGCTCGATTTCCGCCGCCGCAGGAGATTCGTTGGACGGCTCCTCCGCGTGATCCGGTGGGAGTTCTGGCCAGCCTGGATCGCCTACCTGCCGCTGATCCCCTACCTCCTCTACCTTGCCTGCAAACACCGCTCGCTCACATTGTTTACCGCGGCGAATCCCGGAATCGAATCGGGGGGATTCGTGGGCGAGTCAAAGTCGCGGATCCTCTCGCAACTGGACGTCTGTGCCGGCGCGGTGGCGTCTTTCCGCACGTTCGAATCCGCCAGCGATCTGGTGAACCCGTTCGGATTCCCGGTGGTCATCAAGCCAGACATCGGAGAGCGTGGGGCAGGCGTCGTCATCGCGCGTTCGGACGAACAACTGCGCGAGGCCGCGGCATCCATGCACGGGCGGTTCATCCTGCAGCAATACGTGCCGGGGATCGAGTTCGGCGTCTTCTATTACCGTTATCCGGACGAGGAACGCGGGCGGGTCTTCTCGATCACCGCAAAGCACTCGCCCTCCGTGACAGGGGACGGACACCGGACCGTCGAGGAGTTGATCCTCGCCGACACGCGCGCCGTGTGCCTGGCTGGTGCCTACCTCGCCGCCAACTCAGACATCGCCCAAACGACGCCCCCAAACGGCGGGCGGATCCAGCTCGTCGAGATCGGCTCCCACTGCCGCGGGTCAGTCTTTCTGGACGGCACCGCGCTGCTGACCCCCGCCATCGAACAGCGCATTGAAGAGATCAGCCGGGCTCATTCCGGATTCTACTTCGGCCGGTACGATGTCCGTGCGGAATCGGTCGAGGCTTTCCAGCGCGGGGACTTCCTTGTGATCGAGCTGAACGGCGTCAGCTCAGAGGCGACGCACATCTATGATCCACGGGTCCCGGTGTGGCAAGCCTACCGCACGATGTTCCACCTGTGGCGGACGGCGTTTCAAATCGGCGCTGCCAACAGACGCCTCGGTGCGAGCCCTTGTTGTATCCTCGCATTGAGGAAGACTCTCTATCCGCGGATTTCTTTTTTGCCTGGTTTCCGCCGTGGCGCCGTTGGCGCTCCACGCGCAAACGACGCAGGGCCTGATGCTAGGCCGCGTGGTGGATTCCGTGACTGGCGCACCCGTAGCCGGAGTGCAGATCACGGTCACATCGGCCGCGCTCAACGTTCGCGCGCAGGTGAATACGTCACCAGCCGGATACTATAGCGCCGCCTCGCTCCCACCCGGTCTCTATTCGATCCGCGCCACGGCGTCGTCCTACCAGGCGCAGGAGTCGTTCGGCCTGGAACTGGCGGTGGCCGGCACCCGCGAGGTCAACTTCCGCCTCCGGCCGCTGAGCGATGTTTGGGAATCGGGCGAGCAGCGAAGCGTTTTCCTGCCCGGCACCCGCTCGCTGGTGACCTTCTATGGACCCGACGTCGACGCGAGCCGCACCAGCTACCTGCAATCCAACCGCGGCCGCCGGGGATCGCTCGAAGCAACGGTGTCGGAGGTGATCGATCCGTTGGAGATCCGCGAGCTGCCACTCGCCGGACGCGACGTCTACACGGTGCTCGTGACACAGCCGGGCGTCACCGCGGATTCCGCCACCGCGCGCGGACTCGGACTCGCCGCCAACGGCCAGCGCCCCTCGGCGTCGAACTTCTATCTCGATGGCGTGCAGAACAACAACTTCCTCATCACCGGACCGCAAGTTTCCGTCGCGCCTGAGCCCGTGCAGGAATACCGCGTATCGACGAACAACTTCTCGGCCGAGTATGGCGGAGCTTCGGGATTCGTGGCCAATGCCGTCACGCGCGCGGGCACCAACTCATGGCACGGACTCGGCTACTTCTATTTGAAGCACCACTGGCTCAACGCCAACGGATTCCAGCAGAACCGGCTGGGGATCTCCAAACCGTTCCAGCAGGACAACCAGCCCGGATTCCAGGTTGGTGGACCCCTGATCCGCAACCGCCTCTTCTTTTCCAGCGCCCTCGAATCGCTGCGCGGACGCACGCAGTCCGACCCCTTCACAGCGGAGTTCCCCTCGCGCCTCGCGGTGAACGCGTTCATGCTGCCCACGTCGCTCGCCCGCGGACTCATGACCCGCTTTGCACCCCCGGTGCTCACAGGCGACACTGCGTTGACGACGCCTGTTGTGCTGCGGCCTCCGAACACGCTGAAACGGCTGGTCGTGCTCGAGCGCGGCGATCTGCTGCTCAAAGGCGGCCGCCACCGCGTGATGGGCCGGGTCTCGGCGGCCACGATCAACCGTCCGGACTTCTTCTGGAGCCCGTATCCGGATTTCGTGAGCGCGTTGCGAAACCAGGACTTCGGCTTCGTCCTCTCGATCCAGAACGCCTTCCGGCCCGGACTCACACACGAGGCGCGGGGATCGGTGTCCGGCAATCAACTCTGGTGGCACCGTCCGCACCCGGAGATCCCGACGCTGCAATCGAGCGATCAAGTGCTCCTTCCCGGAAGTCCGCTGGCGTATGAATACCGGAACCGGAACCGCACCACGGAGTTTCAGGACAACCTTACGTGGATCCGGGGCGTTCACACGCTGCGTTTCGGCGGCGCGGTCTTGTTTCGCGGCCTCAACGGCCACCTGACCGCGGCACGCGATGGACTCTACGGATTCCCCACAATCCTCGATTTCGCGCTCGACAGCCCCGCATTCGTGTACCTTCCCCTGGACCGCGCGGTTCTACCCGCCCGCCAGATTCCGGGCTATGGCCGCAGCTACCGCCAGCGCCAGTTTTCCCTGTTCGCCCAGAACGCCCATCGCGTGTCGCCGCGGCTCACAGTCAACTACGGACTACGCTACGAATCGTTCGGTGTTCCCGTGAATCGCGGAGCAGTCAAGGATCTGCTGCCGGTTCCCGGCGACGGCCCGAGCTTCAACGAGCGCACGGCCGCGCTCAGGTTCCCGGCGGCGGCCGGCGATCAGCGCATGCACGATGGCGACCGCAATGACTGGGCGTTCCGCTTCGGAGTGTCGCGTGGATTCGGCTCCGGCACAGTCCTGCGCGCGGCTTATGGCGTTTTCTACGACCGGCCTTTCGACAACTCCTGGCAAAACCTCCGCAACAACCGGCTGCAACTGGCACAGTTCCCGATCAACACATTCACCGCGGACTTCCTTGAGCCGCTTGCCCAGGCTCTGCCGCGATACCGCAATCAAGGCTTCGCTGGCGGATTTCCCTCGCTCACTTTATTCCAGCCAGGTTTCCGCACGGCATACGTTCACAGCTACTTCACGGGGATCCAGCACCGGTTGGGCGACTCCTGGACCTTCAGTCTCACCGGTTCCGGATCGCTCGGGCGCAAGCTGATCACCACGGATCTGATCAACCGCGACACGCGGCTTTTGCCGGACTTGCAGAACATCGCATACCGCTCCAACCAGGGATTGTCGAGCTTTCACGGCCTCTCGCTCTCGGCCCGCTACGGATCCGGCGAACGGCGGCTGCACGCAGCCTACACCTGGAGCCACGTGATCGACAATCAAAGCGAGCCGCTGTCGGGTGATTTCTTTGACCTGGGCTTCACCGGCTCGGGCGGCGGATCGCGACGGTCCGGTGTGGCCGCGTTCACGCGCCTGGGAGACAGCCGTGGCGACCGCGGCGACTCAGACTTCGATCAGCGTCACAACTTCGTGGTCTATTCGGTGATCCCGTTGCCTGGCCCACGCTTTCTGAGCGGCTGGCGATTCTCGCAGCTCGCCGCGTTCCGCACCGGATATCCATTCTCGGTCCTTACCGGGGGCGCCTACTACCAGCGCGCGGCTCTGGTTCCGGGCGCAACGGCCGTGGCCGATGCTGCAACATCAGGCGGAAAGCGCCTGCTCAACCGCGCCGCGTTCACTTCGGGACCCGCGGCTACCGGCAGGAACGCGTTCCGCGGTCCCGGGCTATTCAATGTCGACCTGTCGGTCGCGCGGCGGATCGGCCTTCGCTGGCTGGGCGAGGCCGCTGCGTTGACTCTCCGCGCCGACGCCTTCAACTTTTTCAACCACGCGAACCTCAACAATCCCGCCGCGCTACTGACCGATCAGGAATTCGGAATCGCGCGCTTCGGCCGCACGGGCCGTGATTCGGGATTTCCCGGCCAGGCTCCTCTCGCCGAAACGGGACGGCAGATCCAGCTTCTGGTCCGATTCGAATTCTGAGTGCTACCCTGCCAATGGGGACTTGTGTTCGAACATTACACCGAAAAATCCCGCCGGGTCATGTTCTTCGCACGGTACGAAGCCTGCCAGTTCGGGCGCGAACAGATTGAGCCCGAGCATCTGCTGCTCGGCCTGCTTCGCGAGGACAAGCCTCTGGCCATGTGGCTGGTGAAGACGAGCGCCCAGGTGGAGTCCATCCGGGCGCAGATGGAGGCGGCCGCCGGGCCCCGCCCCAAGTCAGGCACTTCGGTGGACCTGCCGCTCAGCGAGGAGTTGAAGCGGATTCTCGCGTATGCAACGGAGGAGGCGGAGAGGCTGCGCCACAGCTATGTCACTCCGGCACACCTCGTGCTCGGGATCCTTCGGGAGCCCGCCTGCATGGCGGCGAAGCTGCTCGAGCAGCGCCACGTGGGGATCGTTCCAGTTCGTGCTTACGCGGCGGATCACCCCGATCCCTCCGACGGGCTTCGTGCCAAGGCACAGCAGCCGCCTCCACGGCTGCTGGAGTTTCTTGCGGACCGCGAGAAGGCGGGCGGCATTAGGGTCACCGCTGGCGTCATCGTAGCTGGCCATCGCACCGATTTCGCGATCTACGCAAGTCCCGCCGGCGCGGCGCCGCTGTTGTGCATCGTTCTTCCCCGCGGTGAGAGCCTGTCTGAATTGCGCGCGCGTGTCGAAGTCTATCTGAAGGTCGGGGTAGCGCAAGTCTGGATCCTCGACCAGACGGGAAGACGCGCCTACACCGTCACCGCGGACGAGGGTCTCCGCGAGTCAGCAAGCGGTGTGCTCCGGGCCGTCCAGCCAAACATCGAATTGGACTGGAGACGCGTGTTGGAGTAAGGCGTTACCAGGTCATCCGGCCCGCGAGTTGGATCTGCCGCGCTGGATTCGCCCGGTTGGCGATCTCGTTGATCCGCCCGAACGACGCAGTCCCGAACGTCACCCCTGGATTGCCGAACGCGGGATGGTTCCAGACATTGAACGCCTCACAGCGGATCTGGAACTTGAGACGCTCGGCCACGGAAATGTTGGCTCTGTAGCGGAATCTGTGGGCCTGAGT
>VFZX01000002.1 GCA_016871015.1 Acidobacteriota bacterium
AGCAGGTCGTTCGACTGGGTGAGCAGGTAGATGGTCACCACGTCCGCGCCGCTGATGTCGGCCTTGAGCAGATCGCCTTCAATCACCTGGGCACGGTTTTCGAGCTTCAGGGTCCGGATCCGGTCCTGGGACGCTTTCACTTCCTTCGATGAGATCTCGATGCCGACGGCCTTGGCACCGAACTGCTGCGCCGCGGTGATCAATACCCGGCCATCACCTGATCCAAGGTCGTACACCGTCTCGCCCGCTTTGAGACGTGCCAGCTCGAGCATCTTCTGGACGACCGTCTGCGGCGAAGCGACGAACGGAGCCAGCCGGTTCACGGGCGGGGCCTGAGCCGCGAGCGGCAGAGCCAGTATCAATACCGAAACCAAGCGATTCATCACAAGAACTACCCCCTACTAAGGAGAGACTGCCGCCACCTGTTTCCCGTTTCTCGTTTTTGAGATTTTGCCGACCATCTCCGACACCGAGAACCAGAGATCGCGCGGCCGGGTGACGCTGTACTCCAGTCCTTTGAGCGCCTTGACCGCGTTTCCGATCGCATCCCGCCAGGGCGTCGCGAACGGGTTGAGTACGTAGTTCAGATAAAACACCGGATAGTGCAACTCCGCCTTCTTCAATTCTTCGTCGGGCACGTTCTGCTCGAGCAGGGCCTTCGGTCCGGCGAAGATCACCGCGTCGGCGTTTACACTGCTGCCGCACTCGTCGGCGATCAGCTTGGTGAGGAATTGAGTTGCTGAATTCTTCACCATCATGTTCTTCAGGTTCACGGTCCCGACGGCCACCCGGTCGAGCGACTTGCCGAGGGATGGAAAATCGATCCGGTCGACGGATTCCTGCCGGTGGAACACCTTCTGATCCGACATGTTGAAGGCCACCAGGCTGAACTTGCCGATCCGCGGGTCGCGGGCCAAGGTCCGGAGCATCGAGACCAGCGCCGCGAGATCCGACGGGCGCAGCGATGACGCGGTGGGACGCTGGGGGGCGAAGTTCACGATGAGCTTGACGTGAAGCAGGGATTCGCCTTCGCGCTGGACCGCGGGCTCAGGTTGGAATTGATCCGGATGCATGGCCTCGACCGCGTTCGGAGGCATGACGAGCGCCATCTGGCGGTCCTTGTTCGGGAGCGACGCCTCGACATCCCAGGAATGGGCGCAGACGCGCTCAGCGCGGTCCCGCATGAGCCACTCGACCTTATACTTGCCCTCGCCCAGGTCGACTCCGCCTTCGAGGTAGGCCTCGCCCTTGGCGTCCTCCTCGACGGACGGGACCCGGATCCGCTGTGTGAAGTAACGGACCGTGTCCTTCTGGTTCTCCGGCGTGACACGGAACAGAATCGTGAGCAGGTTCTCGCTGCCAGACAGCTCGCGCAGCGGCACCGACACGTCGAACCCGGTGTGAAACCGCATGTCGAAACCGAGCACTGGCTTGTCCGGCGTCAGGTCGCAGGGGAGGTCCTGCCGTTTTTCCCCGGCTTCGAGAACGGCCAGATCGGTGCCGTTGAGCCTCGGCCCGCCGGGCCCCGAGTTCATCAAAATTTGCGCCCACGCCGACGATACGGCGAAACTGGCTGCGGCAGCTCTTCCACAGACCGGCATGAGTGTATTATGACGCAACCTGGGGGGATGTCAACGGCCCATTAGGCCCCGCTGGCGGTTCTTTGGCGCAAGGCGGCGATTTCGGCGCGCAGCGCGTTCCCGTAGAGCGCCGAATCGGCCTTCCAGGAAATCACGTTGTAGCCCATCTTGATCCAGGCGCCGGCCTGCTCGGCCGAGCCCGGCTGGATGCCCGCCAACTTGTGGTACTTGCGCGCCGTGTTGGCGACAAGTTCCAGCGCTTCAATCGCTTTCGGATTCGAGAACTGTCCGGGGATCCCCATGGATGTGGTGAGGTCGAAATGCCCGACCCAGAGGATGTCCACTCCTGGCGTGGCGGCGATGTCCTCGAGGTTTTCCAGTCCCTTGGTGGACTCGATTTGGCAAATGACGGTCGAGTTGGCGTTGGCGAACTCGAAGTACTGGACCGGGTCGGGATTCTTGTAGTCGGTGTGCGCGCCGCCAATTCCCACGCCGCGTTTTCCCATGGGCGGGAACTTGACTGAGTCGACGATCAGCTTGGCCTGCTGGCCGGATTCAACGTTGGCGCACATCACGCCGAGCGCGCCGCCATCCATCACGCGCGCCATGAAGTGGTACAGGCTCGACGGAACGCGGACGAATGGGGCAATGTCGGTCGCCTTGAACCAGGCCACCAGGTCGGCCACGCGCTCGGTGTCGAACTCGGAGTGCTCCATGTCGATGAGCACGAAATCGAGGTCGGCCGTTTCGAGGATTTTGGCGATGCCCCGGGTGCCGAACTCCCATACCATATGGCCGACGGGGATGCGGCCCTCCTTGACCACTCGGCGAAGCCGGTTGGGTTTCATGTGTCTGCCTTTCTCGATGTGGATTTAGTGGGTGAGGGCCCCGGCGGGGACGGCGCTTCCAAGCCAGTCTGGCAGGTCGCCGGATTCGTCGAATTCCAGGGCGAACGGCCCTTCGACGATCTCCAGCGCCGGGTTCGAATTGATCACTGGCAGGAGGTTCTCACTGAGCACGACGTCGTTGAGCTCCATCGTATTCCGGATCCGGCCGATGGTCACATCCCGCATATTGAATTTGCCTACGGTGGGCATCAGCGCTTCCAGGCATTGCCGGTCGGTGGGGAAGTGGGCGGGAGTCCGGATGGCCGCACAGGTGGATGCGGTGAGGGCGTTGATGCGGGTGGGCACCCAGTCGATCTGGCGGAGCAGGTTGTCGTGGACCATGTCGGCCATGCCCAGTCCAACGCCGTTGCCGTAGGAGACGTCGGTGATGCCGCGCAGGTAGATCCGTTCGAACTGTGGGGTATCGGGCCAGCAGTTGAAGAGTCCGTTCGGGTTCCGGTTGACGACCTTGGTGTCCATGCCGGCGCCGCTGATGTTCTTGCCGATCTGGTCGATGATCAGGATGTCGAGGCTGGCCGGGACGTGTCCCTGCCAGCTCTTGACGAGAGCGAGCAGTTCTTCCTCGCGCTGCTCCATGCCCTCGACCGGGACCGCGGTGATCTGGCCGGTGTTGTGATTGGCATCTTCGAGGATCGCGATGCCACCGAGGATCTTACCGGACTTGAGCACCTGGCGGCCCACCTGGCGGATCACGTTCTCCAGGCCCAGCTTGTAGGCGTGGGTGTGGTAGCGCTGGGCGCCGGCGAATTTGCCGAGGCCGATGGCCATCATCTTAAAGAGTCCGCTCTCGATCTTCCCGGCGAAATCGGTGTGCCACTTGACGCGCCCGATCAGCATGACGCCGTCGGAATTGAACGCGTTCTGGTCCATGAACGCCTCGATCCCGGTGCCGGTCTTTCCCAGAGAGACGACGTCGAGCGAGCTGATGACGGGACAGCCCATGGTCGCTTCGTGAATCCCGTAGTGGGCGAGCACATCGGCCTGTCCCTCGGCGGTGGCTGCTCCGTGGGATCCCATGGCCGGGAAGATGAACGGGTGCATCCCCGCAGACTTCCAGTAGGCGGCCACGGCCTTGACGATCGTGGCGATGTTCAGGATCCCGCGGGATCCGACGCCGATGGCCACGCTCGATCCGGGCCGCAACCGTTGTGCGAACCCGGCGCTTGAAAGTTCACGCTGGACAGTGCCGGGAATGTCAGCGACCCGGCGGTCGGGGAACGTCTGTTTGACGAGGTAAAGGCGGGAGTAGTCCATCCTCAGGCAAGTATATCAAGCGGGATTTCGAAAATCTGGTTGAAACGGTTGGCGGATTCACGACACTTGGGGTTCGTATGAGCGATGTGATCTTTGAGCCACTGGCTTTTCGCAATCTCACGGTCAAGAACCGCATCTTCCGGTCGAACATCTCGGGGCGGTTTGACAACTACGATGGGTCGGGGACGCAGACGCGGATCAACTGGGAGATGAAATTCGCCCGTGGCGGGGTTGGCGCGATCATCTCGTCGTTTGTGCCGGTCCAGATCCGCGGGCGGATTCTGATCAACTACGCGACGATCCACGAAGACTCCCGGATCCCGTTCTGGCGGGCGCTTGGCGAGGAGGTCCATTCGCAGGACTGCAAGTTCATCCTGCAGTTGAGCCACGGGGGACGGCAGCGCGACCTCGCCGGATTCGAGTATCCGAAGGGGCACAGCTCCACCGACAGGCCGGAATCGCTGAACGGGTTTGAGTGCGACCGGATGAGCAAGGACGATATCGCCGAGACTGTGGCGGCGTTCGCTCAGGGTGCGCGGCGCGCCAAGGCCGCGGGGCTCGATGGAGTGGAGCTGCACTCGGCCAACGGGTACCTGTTCACGCAATTTCTGTCGTCAGCCATCAACGACCGTGACGACGAGTATGGCGGATCACTTCCGAACCGGGCCCGGTTCCTGATCGAGGTGATCCGGGCGATTCGAGCCGAGGTGGGTCCGGGCTTCCATCTGCAGATGAAGATCAGCGCGACCGAGTACAACAACGCGCTCGCGCCTTGGGAGCCGGCTGGGAACTCAATCGAGGATTCGATGGAGGTCTGCAAGATGGCCGAGCAGGAGGGGGTGGATGCCATCCACGTGTCGGGCGGGTCGACGTTTCCGCATCCGAAGAACCCGCCGGGAGATTTCCCGATGGGCGAGTATGCCAAGTACTACGACGCGATGATATCGAGCGGCACCCGTGTGCTGCAGAACTACCTCCTGTTCCGCGAGGGGATCGGAGCGAAGCTGTTCCATTCGAGTTGGATCCGTGCGCGGGGCGACGTGATCGAGGGCATCAATCTTCCGGACGCGCAGAAGATCAAGCAGGCGGTGTCGATTCCGGTGATCTGCACCGGCGGATTCCAGACGGCTTCGGTGATTCGCGGGGCGATCACCGGGGGCAAGTGCGACGCGGTGAGCATCGCACGGCCCTTGGTGGCGAACAATGACCTGGTTCAGCAGTTCGCTGCTGGAGCGGACCGTCCCGCCGTTCCATGCACGTATTGCAACCGGTGTTTGCTCAACGTGCTCGAAAATCCGCTGGGCTGCTATGAGGAGAGCCGGTTCCCATCGCGCGACGAGATGATCCGGCAGATCCTCAGTGTGTATCAGCCTGCGCCTTTTGAGTGACGGGCACGATCACGGAATTGGATGCTGCGCCTTCGATCACGACCCGGGTCTTCAGTGCTCCTGAAGCCCCGTCAGGGACTTTGAATTTCACGCAGTCGATGCCAATGCGCCCGGCGAGTCCGCCGGCCCAGAGCGCGGCTGTGGCGGCATCTCCGGATTCGACCTGGACTTCGAATAGCAACGGGTAATCGGGCGCTGGGGGAAGAGCGAAGCCCTCGGGGTGGGCCATCTTGTACCGGCCGAACCCGGTGCCTTGGAGGGTGATGGTTTCGCCCGGCCTTGCGGGACTCTCCGCAGTGACGGGTGATCCGTCGGCATGGAAGGCCTGGCCGAAATCCTGGGAGTCGACGGCACGGGAGAACAGTCCTGGCGCCGAGGCGCTTACCTGGAAGGTCCCGGTCACGTCGGGGTGTCCAGCGCGGACGACGCGGATCTCATGTTCGCCGGGCTCGATGTCCCGCGGGAGCTGGGCGTGAATCCGCTGGGGTGATACGGATATCAGGGGCAGGATCCGGCCTCCGGCAAGCACGGAGGTGCGGGCAATCGCCTGCGCGAGGATCGGACCCTGTGGGCCGGCTTCGAAGTAGGGGGCCAGATCCGAGCCTTCGATGAATATGAGCGATCCTGGAGCGACCGGGCCGGCGACGTTTGGTGATGCCGCATTGCGGATTCCCGCGGGGGGAATGAAGGGAATCTTGTCGAGCCGGGCGAGCAGCGACTTGGGCCGCGACATCTCAACCGTCGAGATCGTGCTGGTGCCGGCCAAGTCGAAGTCCCAACGCCGGAACCGGTGTCCCGGGGCCGGGGCAACGGTGACGAGGACGCTCGTGCCTGCGGCGTAGAAGCCATCCGGGGAGACCGGATCGATGGTGATCCGCGCGCCATCGGGCGGGTCACTCGCGGCCAGGAGCCGGTAGTGCGCGGCCTGGGAAAGCTGGAGAGTGGTCACCTCAGCCGTCAGTGCGATGTTCCGTGTGCGAGGGCCGCCGTCGCTCCAGGAGTCGAACACCAAACGGTGGTCGGCGGACACCGGTGTGATCTCGGGTGCCTCCAGTTGCACCTCAGCTCCGGCCGGACGGTTGACCCGGCACGGAGTCTGGCACGGCTCGCCGTCCACCAGGACATGGCCGCCAGTGCCGGTGGAGAGGATCACGAGCTGGTTCATCGGCTCGTATTCGGCGGTGAGATGGAAAGTGGTGTCCGGATTGTCCGGCAGGGTCACTTCCTGGGCGGCGGAGCCTCCATTGGACCAGCGCTTGAACTGGTACTTGCGCCCCTTCGGATCGGTCTGTTCGAGCGGCGCGGCCACCGAGTGGACGCTGCCGGGCAGGAAGACGAAGTAGTTTTCCGGCCAGTTGTCGCGGCCGTTAATCCGGATCTTCAAGCCCGCCGGGCGGGTGCTGACACTCATCGTGACCCCGCGCTTGAACTCGCCAATGACCGTGTCGATGTTGGTGATATCGGTTCCGGCGATGTAGGCCGAATCCTGGCCGCCTCCGTTTGAAAACTTGTCGAAGACCCAGGCCCGGCCCGTCTTGTCGATTTGCGGCGAAATGCCACCGATGACATGGGTGGATCCGGGAACGAAATCGAACTCGCCGATGCAGGAGAGCGGGATGCTGAGGTGTGGAATCGGGAGCTGGTAGTTGTTTGACTCGCAGGGTTCGATTTCGGTGGTCCGGTGCTCCTGGCGGTCCACGCGGATCTTCAGCCCTGGAGGCGATGTCCGGAACTTGACGCGCTTCGCGGCGGCAAACCGGGCGTGCAGGAATCCGCCCTGCTCAAGAATCACCCTCTTCACGAACGGATCCGGCTGGCTGGATGAGCTGTTGCCCCATCCGACAAACACAAAGCCGGGAAACGGATACGCGTTTAGGTTGAAGTCGGTGGACGAGGTCCAGAATGAGGCGTTGTTCCAGAAGCAGACGCCGTTCACCGTCACCACACCGACGCGGAGTTGATCTTGGGGCGCATTACCCGATGCCGAGCATACGGGCTGCGGCTGTCCGGGCGGAGTGACACGTCCGTCAAACATCACCAAGTCCACGAGGTGTTCCTTCGAGACGCTGCCGAGGTAGCGGTTCACGCGGGGATCCGCCGTTACAACCACTGCACTCGTCGACGACCCAGAGGCGGTTGCAAGGGTGGTGTTTTCCGACCAACTGCCGAACGCAAACCTTGTGCGGCCGGCGCCGGTGTACTGGTTCCCATCTTCGTTGTTGACGTAGAACTCCAAGCTGTGCTTGCTTCCCGCGGGCCAAGTCAGGAGGACCCGTCCCGTGTAGATCTGGCCGTCGACCCTGAACTTGGCGTCTTTATCGCTCATCTCAATGACGATCTGGCTGCCGGTGGGTGTCTGTGCGTGTGCGCTCGCTGGGATCCACAGCAGCAGACCGCCGAGTGCGAGTAGAATGAATGCGAACCGCTTCATCGCACGTTAGATCGGCCCGATGGAGTATAACCTTTAGGTGGAGTGTCCCATGACCACACGCCGTGACTGGCTGCGCCTGACCCTGGCCGGATTGGCCGCCAAGGAAATCGCCCTGCCGCCGCTTGCTTTCGCGCAAGAGAAGAGCGGCCTGAAAATCACTGGAGTCCGCCTGGTGCGGACGCGCCCGAACCGGCCGGTGCCGTCCTACAAGCCGTCGGAGGGCTCCTGGTCGACCGGTGGCGTCGAAGTCGCCAATCCGATGTCGATCTACCCAGAGTACAAGGCGATGCGCTCCTTGTTCATGAGCAGTGATCCGGCGATCGGCGGGTTCACGGTGGAAATCGACACGGACAAAGGAATCAAGGGGTACGGCTCCGGTGGACCGGCGGGTGGCGCGATCGTCACCGGGCATCTTGCCAAGCTGCTCGTGGGAAAGGATCCCTTCGACATCGAGCGCAACTGGGACATTATGTGGCGCAGCACGATGTATTACGGCCGGATGGGCGCGGTGTGCAACGCGATCTCGGGCGCCGACCTCGCGCTTTGGGACATCGTCGGCAAGGCCACCAACCTGCCGGTCTACAAGCTGCTCGGCGGCGAGACCAAGCAGCGCATTCCATCCTACTGCACGGGGAACGATATCGAGCAGCATATCGAGTACGGGTACAAGCGGTTGAAGCTGGCCATTCCGCATGGTCCGGCGGATGGCCGCGAGGGGCAGCGCAAGAACGTGGAGCTGGTGAAGCGGACGCGCGAGCTGCTTGGCCGCGACGGCGACATCATGCTTGATTGCTGGATGGCCTGGACCGAGCGGTATACGCTCGAAATGGCCGAGCTGCTGGAGCCTTACGGCGTCTATTGGATGGAGGAGGTGCTCCAGCCCCACGACTACGCCGGGTTCGGCCGGCTGCGGCAGCAGATCAAGAACATCAAGATCGTCACCGGGGAGCACGAGTACACCCGGTACGGCTTCCGGTATCTGCTCGAGCACAACGCCGCCGAGATCTGGCAGCCCGACATCCACTGGTGCGGCGGAATGACGGAGCTGCGGCGGATCGGGGCGCTGGCCGCGGCCTACGACATTCCCGTGATTCCGCACGGGGGCGGAGGCCGCGACTCGGTTCACTGGATCCTGGCGGCGCACAATTCGCCTTGGGCGGAGATGTTCATGCCGGCTCCCGGCGGGCCGAAAGCTGTATACGACCGCTACACGGAAGACAACAACCTGACGAAGGGTCCGGAAGGGGTTTACACGAGACCGTCCGACAAGCCCGGCTTTGGTTGGGACTTTTCCGTGACCTAGCAAGGAAAGCCTTCAAATCCAACACGTTAGAGCGAGTCAGATGCGATCCCGCTGGTGCGCCATCCAGTTCAGAATATTGCAATTGAACTGTGCTAAACTACCGTTTCCTGCAATCTTGTTGAATTCGTCAAGATTCCAATAGGACCATTCTGGGAGGGTCATTTTTGGACACATGAGCACGCAACCATTCAATCCACAACCGGCAGCGCCCGGACCGCTTGTACAGATCGGCGCAACCGTCGACGATTCGATCGAGGCCCTCATTCAGGCACGGCTGGCCGAAGAGCGTAAGCGGCTGGAGCAGGAAGCGGGTGTCCCTCGCAAGGAAGTCCATCATTTCAAGAAGCCGTCCGAGCGGTTCTTTTCAAAGAGCGAGCGTCCGCACACGACCCTGCTTTTTGGCGGCTTGACCTGGAAGCACGAGAAGCTGGTCCACGGCGCGTTTGAGGCGTTGGGCTATCACGCCGAGTGCATTCCGACACCGGATGTTTCGGCGTTCCAGACGGGTAAGGAATTTGGCAACAACGGCCAGTGCAACCCGACCTACTTCACGGTTGGGAACCTGGTCCAGTACCTCCAGCGCCTGGAGGAGCAGGGGATGTCGAAGCAGGAGATCATCGACCGGTACGTATTCCTCACGGCCGGCGCCTGCGGACCCTGCCGGTTCGGGATGTACGAAGCGGAGTACCGGCTGGCCCTGCGCAACTCCGGATTCGACGGATTCCGGGTGATGCTCTTCCAGCAGTCGGGCGGGCTGTCCCAGGGTGACCTGGAGTCGGGCCTGGAGATGAATCTGGATTTCTTCCTTGGGATTCTCAACGCGCTCAACTGCGGCGATGTGGTGAACGAAGTCGCCTACACGATCCGTCCATATGAAATGGAGCCGGGCAAGACCGACCAGACGCTCGACGAGATCATGGACTTCATGCACGAGGTGTTCGTGCGCCGCAAGCCCTACCGGATCGAGGACAAGCTGGGCGATTTTCTCGGCAGCTTCGCCAACACGGCGGAGTACATCGGCAAGTTCGTCAATCAACTGAGTTCAGACGATCTGACCGCGGCGCTCAACCGGTGCCGCGACCGCTACAACGAAGTCGAGATCGACCGGCTGCGGGTCAAGCCGATCGTCAAGATCACGGGTGAGTTTTGGGCGCAGACCACGGAAGGCGACGGGAACTTCAATATGTTCAAGTTCCTGGAGCGCGAGGGCGCGCAGGTGCTGGTGGAGCCCGTTGGAACCTGGATCACCTACATGATCCACCAGGTGGTGCAGCGCTACAAGGACCACAAGGGTCTTGAAGAGGGCGCGGTGCTGCCTCCGGTGTGGCAAATCGGCAAGCGAGCCAAGATCGAGTGGACCTACCGCAACAAGGTCGCCAAGCTCAAGCTGGCCGAGGCGATCTTCAAGCGCGAATACCACAAGCTGGTGGAGGCGCTGGGGCCGCTGGGACATCATCTGGCGGATCAGTACGAGATGCAGCGCATTGGCCATCCCTACTACAATTCGCGCGCGGGCGGCGGCGAAGGTCACCTGGAAGTGGCCAAGAACATCTACTACACGAACAAGGACCTCGCGCACATGGTGCTGAGCGTGAAGCCGTTCGGATGCATGCCGTCGACGCAGTCCGATGGCGCGCAGGCGGCGGTGGTCTCGCATTTCAAAGACATCATCTACCTGCCGATCGAGACCTCCGGCGAGGGCGAGGTGAACGCGCATTCGCGGGTTCAGATGGCGCTGGGCGAGGCGAAGAACAAGGCTAAGCGGGAGTTCGCCGAAGTGCTGGAGCGGATCGGGATGACGATGGACGAGCTAAAGCAGTTCGTCGAGGATCATCCGGAGACCAAGCGGCCAATGTACGAGGTCCCGCACACCCAGGGAGTGATCGGGGTGGCGGCAAACTTCGCTTTGCATGTGGCGGAGCGGGCAAAGAAGGAAGGTTGGAAGCCGAGGGCGGTGACCGAGTTGGCGGTCCAGTAGAAGTTGGGCCGCCTCAGGCGGTCTATTCGGCGGCCTTCCAGTTCTCGTCAAACAACCCGGCATGGACCACGGCTCCAGACCGGTCCAGCACTGCGTAATCCCCGAGCCGTGGAAACAGCAATGCGTTGGTGCCGCGGAACTCGACCTCGCCGAACGTGTGCCCCGAGTTCAGGACTACGTACCGGTCCGGCGCTTCCGGGTTCGGGCAGATCATGACCAAGATGTGGCTGGCGGCGTCGAAGCTGCGCGCTCCCACCTGGATCTTTGACTTGTCCCAGCGGACCGGCAGTTTCGCCGCGATCCTGCCGAGCACCCGGTTGGACGACGGATCGCCGAACAGCACCAGGTGGCGCGCGGCGGCCTGCTCGCGCGTGACAGCGGTGTCGCGCACGGTAGGCACGTCGCCCCGCAGCCACTTGGGGTAATCCGCGGCGAACTGCCGCATCCGGTCGACCGCGGCTTGCGGAGCCTGGCCCGACGGCTCGACTACTGCGAACGCGGACAGGAAGGCATCGTCGATGGGACCCTGTAATCCATGCCGTTTTCCGCGCACCGGTCCGCGTGCAGGCACCCACTTTCCGCCGCGCCTCTCGAACGAGGATCCTTTCACGGTCTGGCCGTCGAGCTCGGCCGAATCGACGCCCTCAACGGTCAGGCGCGCCACGTTCTTCGTTGACAGCGTGGCGGTGCGTCCGGACCGCTTGCCGGCGACCTCGGTCCGCTCGTAGTGGCGGTCCAGTGCATCGACAGTGATCCAGAAGCAGCGGTTGTACCGCGTTGTGTAGGTGACGAAAGAGATCTTGTCCGGAATCTGGCGTCCAGCCGGGACCAGCCGGTCAATGAAGGCATCGGATTGCTTCTTGCTGTCGGGATGCCAACGGTGCTCGGTGTCCGGTCCGATTAGAAACAGCGTGCGGAGATTGGTCAGATTCTCCTGACCGAGGCGCTCGCGGATGTTCTCCGAGGCGCGGAGCTGGGGATCCTTGTCGCCGCCGTATCCCACTGCCGGGACATTGACCGCGTTGTGCGCGTATTCCACGGCGTCGTAGATGCGCAGGGGCCGTTCGGCGTATGGCGGGAGATTGGTCTGCTTCGCGTACGTCTTGGTTTCCGTGAAGCCGGCGCCGGCTTCGATGGCGAGCCAGCGGTCGGGGTAGTGGAGTCCGATATGCCAAGTCCCGGCGCCGCCCATGGAGAAGCCGCGGAGAACCGTGCGGTCGCCGTCCACCTTGTAGCGGCTTCTCACGGATTCGATTGCTTCGAACACGTCGGTCTCGCCGGACCACCGGTAGGCGTTATTGGTGCGTCCAAAGACGTGGAGCTCGATGCGGTCAGAGGGGATGGCATCGGGTTTGATTGATTCCTGCTGAGCGAGGAAGCTCACCTCCGAGAGAGTTGCGCCGCGCCCGTGCAGAACCACGTCGAGCCGCACCGGCTTCGATCCGTCGTATCCAGCCGGGACCGACACTCCGTAGGGTTGGAGGCTGCCATCGACGGCGGACCGGTAGGCGCGTCCGGCGCGTCCGGTCTGCTTGGCCCACGGTGAGCGGCCTGCTTCGAGATCAGCGGCGCGGGCGAGTCCACGGTCGAGCACGGTGTTGGCGTGGGTGACGTAGGTCTTGTTGTAGAACTCCTCCGGGTAGCGGAGCAGCCAGTCGATGGCCTTTTGATAGACCTCGACGTCGGCGAGCAGCGCGGCATCGGCGCGGGCGGCGCGGAGTTTTGAGACGCGGCCTTCAAGCGCGGTCCGTTTGGTCCGGATCGTGTTGAGCTCGGTGTCGGTTGGCTTGTAGGCCGGAGGGTTCGGGCGGGGAGCCTGGCAGAGAAGAGATGCGGTGACCGCGAGCGGGAGAGCGAGGCGAAGGGTCATGGTGGTGGAGGTGAACTCGTATTATAATGAAAGGTGTCTGGCGCTATCGTCTAAGGGTTAGGACGAAGCCCTCTCAAGGCTTAAATACGGGTTCGAATCCCGTTAGCGCTACCATGTTTTCATAGGCCGGCAAGGTCGCGCGCCGTTGTGGTCCAGGACCGGCCCGCCGCACGTGCTACTGGCTGTACGGCTCTTGGTCCCAGCAGGGCTCCGCCCGTCGCCAGACAAGATCAAGCGGTAACAGGCCCATCTTGATCGTCCCCGCGTTCAACCCGCCCTCCGCAGCACATCCTCCACAGCCTCCGGATGCTTCGCGATGACTGCCAGCAACACGCGGGTGGGCGCATCCGGCCGCGACCTGCCCTGCTCCCAGTTGCGCAGCGTGGCCGGCGGGAGGCCGAACTTTGTGGCAAACTCTGACTGGCTCAGCCCCATCTTTGTCCGCACCTCGCGCACATCGACGTCCGGAATTTGAACAAGAGTCACGCGGCAGTTGCTGCTCTCTCCGTGCGTCCACGCTATCGCCTCGTTCAGGCCCTGAATGATGCTCTCACCCACCGTCTGGCGCTTTCGGGCAACCGCCTTCTTCGCCGGTTTGGTTGTCTTCCTTGCAGCCATTTTCGGACCTCCCTACATGAGATCTAGCTAGTTGGAGGCTACGCGCCCTTCAGAAATGGCGCTCTGATCATATCTCGATGGTCGAGATGTCAACCGGCGACCGTTTGCCCTCGACCACCACGATGCCGGACTCGGTCACGTGATAGGCGTCCCGGTCGGCCACCGGGTCAAAGCCGATCACTGCGTCCTCAGGAATCCGCGCGTTCTTGTCGAGGATCGCCCGCCTGATCCGGGCGTGACGGCCGATATCGCAGCCGTCGAACACGACGCTGTCCTCCACGACAGCTCCGGTGTGGATACGGACATTCCGTCCGATCACGCAGTTCCGGGCCAGTCCCCCTGACAGGATGGACCCGGCGCAGACGATCGAGTCGATCGCCTGTCCGCGCCGCCCCTCGTCGTCGAAGGTGAACTTGGCGGGCGGCTCGTCGTATTCCGACGACTGGAGTTTCCACTTGCGGTTGTAGAGATTGAGCGATGGAGTCACGGACCGCAGGTCCATGTTCGCCTCGTAGTAGGCGTCGATCGTGCCGACGTCGCGCCAGTAGGCAGGCGCGTTCGGGGAGTCGCCCGGGATCCGGTTAGTCTGGAAGTCGTAGGCGTAGAGAGCCGAGCGGCCTACCATCGACGGCAGAATGTCACGCCCGAAGTCGTGTGTCGAGTGTGGGTTCTCAATATCGGCGTAGAGCTCGCTCAACAGCGCACGCGTCGAAAAAATGTAGTTGCCCATCGAGGCAAGCACCATGCCGGGATTGCCGGGCATGGACGGCGCGTTCGGGTTCTTCTCATGGAACCCGATGATGGCGTTGTTCTCGTCGGTCTCGATCACGCCGAACTCGCGGGCCTGGTCTCTTGGCACGGGGATCGCGGCAACCGTGGCTTCGGCGCGGTTCCTCTCATGGAATTCGATCATGTCGCGGATGTTCATCCGGTAGATGTGATCGGCGCCAAAAATGCAGACCAAGTGCGGGTCGGACTGCTCGATGAGGTTGATGTTCTGATGAATGGCGTCGGCCGTTCCCCGGTACCAGGTCTCGTCGGTGGACCGCATCTGTGCGGGCACCGGAATGACGAACTGGTTCTTGAGCACGCCGGTGAACTCCCACCCGTCGCGCAGGTGCTGGAGCAGCGATTGGCTCTTGAACTGGATCAGCACGTAGACCGAGTAGATCCCCGAGTTCACCAGGTTTGAAAGGACGAAATCAATAATCCGGTACTGCCCGCCGAAAGGAACGGCCGGCTTGGCCCGCTCCCGGGTGAGTGGATACAGCCTGGTGCCTTTGCCGCCGGCTAGCACGAACGCGAGGACTCGCAATTGCATGGTTCTACCATTCTCTCTGGGAACCACGAGGTTGATCAAGCGAATTTGGTACGATCTCACCCATGAAGCTCAGACTCTGCCTAGGCGGCGCTCTCCTTTCGGCGGGATTGCTCGGGGAGGATACCGGCGTCCGGCTCGTCCTCGGCTATGGTGACGCTCTCCAAACCGCGTGGGATGGCTCGGTGTCGGCCAAGGGCGCCCGGATTAAGGAAGTGGGGCCGTGGCGTTTCGAAGCCCCGGACGCCATCGACGGGACTTCGTGGAAGGCGCAGATCCATCAGATCCGCCTGTTCGGAGCCGCGAACCGGGGCGTTGCTCCGCCGCCCGTGGCCAATGGCGTGATTGTTCAATTGACGGACGCGGGCCGTGACGCCGTGCTCGATGTCCGCACCGCGCAGGGCGCTTTCAGTGTCAGCCTGGCGCAGATCCCTTATGGAAAAATGGTGCACTTCCTGAACGGACGCGCTTCGGCGGACCGGGTCCCGGCTGCCTCCGCGGTCACCACGTCGCCCGAGGAGCAGGACTATCCTGCCGCGGCGGTGGGGGCGAATGGCGATGTCTGGGCTGCGTGGATGGAATTCAAGCACCACCCGGAGCATAACCGGCTGCGGTCCCCGCTGAAATCTGCTCCGGCCAAGTTCGACGAATTCACAACGAAGCCGCCCGGGGACCAGATCTTCGCCGCCCGCTACTCCAACGGACAATGGCAGCAGCCGGTCGCGGTCACGCCGCCGGGAGGAGATCTCTACCGCCCGGCGATCGCCGTGGACGGACAAGGTAGGGCGTGGGTGTTCTGGTCCGCCAACCAGGGGGGCAACTTCGACCTTTATGGGCGTGCCATGGACGGCAACGGCGCGGCGGTCCGGTTGAGCAGCGCTCCGGGGTCCGACGTTTTCCCGGCGGCTGCGACGGATTCATCCGGGCGCGTCTGGGTTGCCTGGCAGGGATGGAGGAATGGCAAGGCGGCCATTTTCGCCGCTACGCAAAACGGAAATGGATTTGGAGCCGCGCAGACCGTGTCGTCGGCGGCGGGGAACGAGTGGAATCCGGCCATTGCGGCCGACTCCAAAGGACGCGTGACCGTCGCGTATGAATCATACCGGAATGGCAACTACGACATTTTCCTGCGGACGGCAACGAACGGAAGTTGGGCCGCCGAGCAGCCTGGAGCCGTGACGGCGCGCTACGAAGCCTATCCGTCAATCGCTTATGAGCCCGGTGGCCGGCTGTGGCTCGCCCATGAGGAAGGCTCCGCGCGGTGGGGCAAGGATTTCGGCGCCGACGAGTCGAGCGGCGTCGCTCTGTATCAGGGCCGCGCGATCCGGGTCCGCGGCTGGGACCCCGACGGGCGCGCGGTGGAGCCCGTGGCGGACCTCGGCGCGGCGCTGCCTGGAGCCGCCGCCCAACGCACCGACTCGAATGGGCGCCAGTCCGATGCCGCCGAGTACTTCTCGGCCCGCCCGGAGGCGTGGAAGAACCGGGATCCGGCCCGCCCGACAGCAAACTTCATCGCGCCCCGAAACACTTCTCCCCGCCTGACGGTCGACGCTTCGGGCCGGTTATGGCTTGCCGCCCGCAGCCCCCATCCAATCTCCTGGAGTCCGATCGGCACGGTGTGGAGCGAATACGTCGTGTCGTATGACGGATCACAGTGGACAGGACCGGTGTTCCTCAGCCACTCGGACAACCTGCTCGACAACCGGCCTGCGCTGATTTCTCCGGCGCGTGGCGACCTGATGGTGCTGAGTTCAACCGACCACCGCCGGCAGCCGCTCGGGGCCCGATTCCGCGCCCGCGCTCTCACCGCCATCGACGACCCGTATCAGAACGACGTTGTGACGAACGTGCTCCGTCTCGGGCCGGGCAGTGGCAAACTGGAAGTGAAGACCGCGGCGGGGCCGGGCGCCTCCGGAACCGATCCGCTTGACAGGCAGGAGGAGACGCTGGTCGCCGCCATGAGGAAGGCCCGTGTGGGCGGCAACCTCCATGTCGTGCGCGGCGAGTTTCACCGTCACAGCGAGGTATCCGGTGACGGCGGCAACGACGGAACGCTGCTCGAACAGTGGCGGTACGCGCTCGATGCCGCCAATATGGACTGGGTTGGCTGCTGTGACCACGACAACGGCGGCGGCCGTGAATACACCTGGTGGATCACGCAGAAGCTCACCGACGTCTTCTACACTCCCGGCAAATTTGTCCCGATGTTCAGCTACGAGCGCAGCGTGCCGTATCCGGAGGGCCACCGCAACGTCGTGTTCGCGCAGCGTGGAATCCGTACGCTCCCCCGTCTTCCCCGCACGGAGGAAGCTCCCGTCCAGAAGGCTCCCGATACGCTGATGCTGTACCGGTACCTGAAGCAATTCAATGGGATTGCCGCCATGCACACCTCCGGCACCAACATGGGAACCGACTGGCGCGACAACGATCCGCTGGTCGAACCTGTGGTCGAGATCTACCAGGGCGACCGCCAGAACTACGAAATGCCCGGCGCTCCGCGTACAAATTCAGAGAATGACTCGATCGGCGGATGGCGTCCAAAGGGCTTCGTGAATCTCGCGCTCGAAATGGGGTACAAGCTGTCGTTCCAGGCAAGCTCGGACCACATCTCGACGCACATGAGCTATTGCAACGTCCTTGCATCCTCGCTCACGCGCGAGGCGGTGCTCGAAGGATTTCAGAAGCGCCACGTGTATGGCGCCACAGACAACATCCTGGCCGATTTCCGTTCCGGCAACCATATCATGGGCGACGCGTTTTCGTCGGCGCGTCCGCCGGAGTTCCGGGTCAAGCTCACTGGCTCAGCGCCGTTCGCGAAAGTGTGGATGGTGAAGGACAACCAGTACGTCTACACAGCCGAGCCGGGAAGCGTCAATGTCGACTTCACCTGGCGTGACGCCTCGCCGGTCGCGGGCAAGCAAAGCTACTACTACGTTCGGGGGCTCCAACAGGACGGCGAAGTTGTCTGGGTGTCGCCGATGTGGATCACGTATACGGGCAAATAGGACTTCCGGCACGCTCGTCCAGTACCTGGGTTACGGAACCTGGTACCAGGGACTTTTGTGACTTTTCGGCGCTGTGCCGGACGCCTGTTGGGGCTCTAATCTGGTCGTGCAAGTAAAGCCAACAGGAGCACAACACAGTGACCAGATCCACCACCCAACGATTCGCGGGACTCGCCGCCTGCCTCGTTATCGGGCTCGCGCCCGCCAGCGCCCAGACCATCTTCTCGAACGCCTTCTTGAAGGGCTCCTACACGATTGAAGAGCGTCCGGTGCGCGCCAACAACTTCTCCGAGACGGCGCTCGCGCTGATCGATGCGGATGGAGAAGGCAAGATCACCGGCAGCGGCTACGTCCGCGTCAACGGCCGTGCGCTGGTGCCCACTGTCATTACCGGGTCCTACGTGGTGAACGGGGACGGATCCGGCCTGCTGCAGATCAATCACGCGGCGACCGCGGGCGATGCCGGATCGGGAGCGTTCACTCACAACTACCGGCTCTCGATGGCGCGGCTGGACGCTCACCTTGTACGCGTGGATCCTGGCATCTTCAACACGGCATCGTTGCGCGGACTTCTGCCAGCCTCTCCGGGCTTCTCGTTCAACAACGTGCGGGGCGACTACACGCTGTGCGAGGCGGGCGTGTTTGGATTCGGCCAAGTGTACAACTGGATCGGGAAGCTGAACCTCGACGACCGGGGTGTGGTGCGCGGCGGCATGGTCTACCAGAGCTTCGGCATCCAGCATCAGATCGTGTCCGTCAACGGCACCTATACGGTCAATCCGAACGGCACCGGGACCATCACGTTCGCTCACCTCGAAGCCGGGTTGCTCGTGACCTCGCGATTCTTCTTCGTGATCGCTCCGGGTGAGCGGATGCAGATTGTCCGCATCGACAATGGCGCGCAAACCAACGCCGCGATAGACCGCCAACAGTAGAGGGTACACTGGGAGCTTAGATGCTCCGGACCCTGACGATTCTTTTCGCCCCAGCCGTTCTTCTGGGTCAGGCTCAACCTAGAGATCCAGTGAAATGGACTCTCGAAGTGGAGCCCGCTTCCGCCGCGCCCGGTTCGAAGGTGCTTGCCAAGTTCAAGGCCACCATCGAACCGGGTTGGCATTTGTACTCGACCACAACGCCAGCGGGGCCCATCCCCACCAAGATCGGGCTGGCAGAGAATCCACACGCCAAGGCAGCGGCGATCCACCAGCCCACTCCCGAGAAGCGGCACGACCCGAATTTTCAGAACACGCAGGAGAGCTACGAGCATCAGGCGGTGTTCCTGATCGAAGCCGATGTCTCGGCCTCCGCTCCGGCGGGCGTGCTGGAGCTGACGGCTGAAGCCCGCTACCAGGCCTGCAGCGACCGCGAGTGTCTCCGGCTGCGCCGCAAGACTGCCTCCGCGAAGATCACGCTTGATCCCGGCGTGAGAACGCTGCCAGTCACGATCCCCTCTGGTTACGAACCCGCGCGCACGGGGGAATCCAAAACGAGCGCGGCGTCAAAACCGCCCGCCCAGTTCGGTGGTGCGAAGGAACCGCTCGGAAGCTTCCTGCTGCTCGCCTTCGGATTCGGCCTCGCGGCTGTCTTCACTCCCTGTGTGTTCCCGATGATCCCGATGACGGTGTCCTACTTCCTCCAGCGCGAAAGCCGGCACGCATTGCACGGCGGGGTCTTCGCGCTCGGGATGATCGTGCTCTTCACCGGGCTGGGACTGCTGATCACGGCGGCCGCCGGACCCTTCGGCGTCGTGCAACTGGGATCCAGCCCCTGGGTGAACGGGTTCATCGCACTCGTGTTCTTCGCGTTTGGAATGAGCATGCTCGGCGCGTTTGAGCTTACGCTCCCTACGGGACTGCTCACCCGCATGCACGAGGCATCCGGACGCGGCGGCGTGCTGGGATCGCTGCTCATGGGGCTAACCTTCTCGCTGACCTCGTTCGCCTGTGTCGGACCTTTCGTCGGTCCGCTGCTGGCGGCATCGGTGCAGGGCGAAAAGGCGCGGCCGATGGCCGGAATGGCCGTGTTCGCCGCGGGCCTTGCTCTGCCGTTCTTCCTGCTGTCCCTGTTCCCGTCGTTCCTCAAGAAGATGCCCCGCAGCGGCGGCTGGCTGCCGCGCGTCAAGGTCGTGATGGGGTGGGTGATCCTGGCGGCGATGCTGTACTACGTCTCCAACGTCGACCGCGTGACGCACCTCGGGCTGCTGAGCCGGGAGAAGTTCCTGGCCCTCTGGATTGCGCTGTTCGCAATGCCGGGACTCTACCTGCTTGGCCTGCTGCGTATGGACGGAATCCGCACCGAGGAACATGTGGGGCCGTGGCGGGCCGTGTGCGGAGTGGCCTTCCTTGCGTTTTCGCTGTCCCTGATCCCCGGCATGTCGGGATCGAGCCTCGGTGAGCTGGAGCCCTACGTGCCAGCCGCGGAGAACACGGCCGGAGGCGGCGGTGAACGGGCGGGCCTGGAGTGGCTCAAAGATGATTTCCCAGGCGCGCTCGCGAAGGCCAAGAGCGAGGGCAAGCCGCTGTTCGCCAGCTTCACGGGATACGCTTGCACGAATTGCAAATGGATGAAGCGGAATATGTTCACCAAGCCCGAGGTTTCGGCTGCGCTCAAGGAGATGGTCCTGGTGGAGCTCTACACCGACGGCACAGACACGGCATCAGAACAGAACCAGAAACTTCAGGAGGGGCGGTTCCAGACCGTGTCAATCCCGCATTACGTGATCCTTGATGGGAATGACCAGGTGAAGGCGAGTCTCGTCGGGCTCGAGCGGGACACGGCGAAATTCCTTGAATTTCTGAGGTCCGGCAAGTGAGGGCGCTCTGGCTCGCACTCGCCGCAGCGGCTCTACCGGCGCAGCAGAAGCTCCCTCCCGTCCGTGGATTCCCCCCGGAGCTGTTGGCGCAGCAGCGGCAGCTCGAGGACAAGGCACGCGCGATTCCCGATGGCGGCCGGGCCCGCGCCTACATGAAGAAGATGGCGGCGGTTCCCCACCACGCCGGATCGCCGGGGTCGAAGGCCGTCGCTGAATACGCGCTGGGACTATTCAAGCAATGGGGATTCGACGCACGCATCGAAGAGTTCGAGGCGCTGCTTCCGTTTCCCACCGCGCGCGTGGTCGAGATGACGGCTCCGGTCCAGTTCCGCGCGAAGTTGAGCGAGCCCGTAATGGCCGAGGATCCGGACTCGGGCGATGCCGGCCAGCTCCCGCTGTACAACGCCTATTCGGCGTCGGGTGATGTCAGTGGACCGCTCCTCTACGTTAACTATGGGATCCCCGCCGATTATGCGCGCCTGGAACAGATGGGCATCGCCGCCAAGGGCAAGATCGTCATTGCGCGCTACGGGAAGAGCTGGCGCGGAACCAAGGCCAAGACCGCATACGAGCAGGGCGCGCTTGCCTGCATCATCTACTCGGATCCGCGCGACGACGGTTTCTGGCAGGGCGACGTGTTTCCCGAGGGCCCCTTCCGGCCCTCCGCCTCCGCGCAGCGTGGCAGTGTCATGGACATGCCGCTCTATGTGGGCGATCCGCTGTCCCCGGGCTGGGCGTCGGTGAAGGGATCGCGGCGGATTGACCGCGCGGAAGCCGCCACGCTGATGAAAATCCCCGTGCTCCCGCTCTCTTACGCCGACGCCCAGCCGCTGCTGGAGCGCCTGGGCGGACCAGTGGCTCCGGAGGATTGGCGTGGCGCGCTGCCGGTCACCTATCATGTGGGCCCGGGCGATGCGGTGGTCCGCGTGAAGACGGATTTCGACTGGACGAGCAAGCCGGTGTACAATGTCGTCGCCACGCTTACCGGATCCACGCAGCCGGAGGAGTGGGTGATTTACGGCAACCATCACGACGCCTGGGTGAACGGAGCCGCGGACCCGGTGAGCGGCGCGGTGGCGCTGCTTGAAACCGCCCGCGCCGCGGCCGAGCTGCACCGCACCGGATGGCGGCCGCGGCGGACCCTCAAGTTCGCGCTGTGGGATGCCGAGGAGTTCGGCCTCATCGGATCGACGGAGTGGGCCGAGCAACACGCCGTGGAGCTGGCGTCGAAGACGGTCGCCTATTTGAACTCGGACATGAACACCCATGGCGGACTGTCGACGGGCGGTTCGCCGCTGCTCGAAGAATTTCTGCGCCAGGTGATGCGCGACGTGCGCGATCCATCGACCGCGGAGACTCTGCTCGCGGTGCGGGAAAAGGATCGCAAGCTTCGCGTGAGTCCTCCTGGAGCCGGTTCGGACTACGTGGCTTTCCTGCACCACCTGGGGATTCCGGTCCTCAACCTGGGCTTCAACGCGCCAGGCAGCCAGGGCACCTACCACTCGATCTACGATTCCTACGCCTGGTTCACCAAGCATATGGACCGTGATTTCCGCTACTCACGCGGATTCGCGCAGTTGATGGCGACCGCCGTCCTGCGGCTGTCGGAAGCCGTGATCCTGCCCCATGACCTGAGTTCGCTGCACCGGTCGCTGGCCGCATATGCGGAGGAACTCAAGAAGGCGCATCCGAAGCTCAACCTGAGTCCGGTGACGGCGCGGATCGACGATTTGAAGGACCGCTCCCGGCAGTTCGCGGAAGCCTACGAACAGGCGTTGCCTAAGGCCGCCGGATCGCCTCAGTTGAGAGCGCTAAATCAGAAACTCACGGCAACGGAGCGGATGCTTACCCGCGCCGCCGGGCTCCCGGGACGCCCTTGGTACAAGCACCAGATCTACGCTCCGGGCATGTACACCGGCTACAGCGCGCACACTTTTCCCGGTATGCGGGAGGCTGCGGACCAGGGCCGGATGACCGAGGCCCGGGAACAGATTCAGGTGCTTGCCGATACGCTGCGCAGTTTCAATGAGCACGCCGATCAGGTGATCACCCTACTGAATCAGATCTGATTTTTCTGCAACAATCAGACGCAGAGCTGTGTTGATCCACTCATGAGACTCCTGATTACGACCATCCTTCTGGCGGCTACCGCGTCCGCCAATGTACGCGTCAATTTGAACCTGGGCGTTGGGCACCCCATCCGGCGCAGCAGAACCGTTGTTGTCCGGCGCACTCCGGTTGTCGTGGCGCCTTCCGCCCGCGTCGTCTACGCCGCGCCTGTGGCCTGGACCCGTGCGGTGGTCGCGCGTCCGCCGTCCAACCGGCTCGTGTGGGAAGACAGCGAGGTGATCCAGCGCAACGAGGACTGGGTGGACAGCCACTTCAGCGTCAAGAACAGCGGCGACGCGCTGATACTGAATGTGGACGGCCGCGCGCAAGTCGATTTTGCGGAGGTACACTTCGGCAACGGCCAGGTCCAGGTGGTCGACTTCAACGAGTCGCTGCTGCAAACGGGAACCTACCGGCTGATGGATTTCGGCGACGGACGGCGCGTGGATCATGTGCGGGTGGTGGCGCGGGCGCGGACTCCGCGGGCCAAGCTCACCGTGGTCATGAAGAAATAGCAGTGCGGTTTTTCGAGGGAAACTGGCGAGGCACGTCCAAGGGCCAGCCCGGCAACGGTACGGTCGAGCGGGCGTACAGCTTCGTGTTGAGGGGCACAGTTCGCGGTGTACTCGGAGACTGCCCTGAAGCGCAGGTAGGCCCTACGATATACTCGCCAGAGAATGGCGAAGAACTACAAGGTTGGAATCGTGGGACTCGGCTGGGTGGCCGGAGCCCATATCGAAACATTCAAGCACGTGGCGGGCGCGGAGGTGGTGGCGGTTTGTTCCCGCCGCAAGCTGCACGAAAGGGACCTTGAAAAGCGGTTCGGGATCCCCATCAGGGCCTACTCCGACTACTCGAAGATGCTCAAGGACAAGAGCATTGATGTGATCGACATCTGCACGCCGCATCCGCTGCATCCGGAGCAGGCGATCGCCGCCGCGCGCGCGGGCAAGCATCTCGTCATCGAGAAGCCGATCGCAATTGATTGGGACAGCGCGGTGGCGATGCGGAGCGCGATCCACAAGGCGGGCGTCAAGGCGTGCGTCTGTTTCGAGGTGCGGTTCAGCCGGCAGGCGATGGCAGTCCGGGCGGCGATCGACAAGGGGCTGCTCGGGACGGTCCACTACGGCGAGATCGACTACTACCACGGCATCGGGCCGTGGTACGGACAGTATGAGTGGAACATCAAGTCGGCTTTCGGCGGATCATCGCTGCTCACCGCGGGCTGCCACGCGTTGGACCTGCTGCTGCACTACATGCCCGGTGAAGTGGCCGAGGTCACCAGCTATCAGAGCAAATCGGAGAGCGCCTACTTCCAGCGGTACGAGTACAACACGTCGTCGGTGACGATCCTGCGGTATGCGGACGGACGCATCGGCAAGGTGGCCTCGGTCATCGATTGTCTCCAGCCCTACTACTTCCACCAGCATCTGGTCGGCAGCCTGGGTTCGGTGCTCGACGACAAGTTCACCAGCTATGCGTGGAACGGCATGGCCAAGGACCGCTGGTCGCACCTGGGCGTCCCCGTGGTTGACTCGGGCGATGTGAGCGACCACCCGTATCAGCCGCAGTTCCAGGCCTTTATCGATTCGCTACGCCTGGGCCAGACGATGCCGCACACCGATTTCGACAGCGCTTTTGAGAGCCACCGTGCCGTGTTCGCGGCCGACCGCAGCGCGGCGGAGGGGCGGCCAGTCAAGCTGACGGAACTGGCCACCGCCTGACGCCGGAATGGAGCGAATGCGCCTGCTTGGGCTTGGGGCGCTGATCACGGCCGAGCTCGCGCTGGTGACACTCAGCGCTGATGGGGCCAACCTGCCACAGGGCGCTGGCGGGCTGATCGGGCTGCTCGACGACTGGGGCGCCTGGATCGCGCGGTGGATTGTGGCGTCCGGAGCGCTGTTCGGCGCGATCGCCTATTTCCGGCCGGGAACGATCGCCGTGACTGGTGACTGGACTCCGCCCAGCGGCCCATGGCTTGCGATCCATGTGGCCTGCGCGACGGCGTTCTGGCTGTTGTCACGCAGCCTGTACAGCCAGGCCGCGAGTACAGGACTGCTGATGGCCTGGATCTCAACAGGAGCAGGCACGGTGGCAACAGCAGCCGCGGCACTGATCCCACGCACCGCCATCGGACCTTTGCTTCGCGGGGCGGCGCCGGCGATGCTGGCGAGCGCCCTGGCGGGGGCCGCGGCTTGCTGGCTCGGCGCGTTCTCACAGCGGCTGTGGCGGCCCGCGGCGGGAGCGACGTTCGTGATCGTGAAGGGACTCCTCGGAGTCCTTGTGGGTGACGTCGTTGTCGAGCCTTGGCGGAACCGTGTAGGTACGCAGCGGTTTGGCGTCCTGATCGCGGAGGAATGTTCGGGGCTTGAAGGCATCGCGCTGTTCCTCGCTTTTGCCGTTTGCTGGCTGGTGCTGTTCCGGGATGAGCTGCGGATCGGGCGGGCGCTGGCGGTACTTCCGCTCGGGGTGGTGGCGGTTTATCTGGCGAACTCAGTGCGAATCACGCTTCTTGTCCTGATCGGCCACGCCGGCTACAGGCAAGTTGCGGTGCAGGGATTCCATTCGCAAGCAGGCTGGATCGGATTCAGCCTCATCGCATTCGGTGTGCTCGCAGCAGCCCGGCGGTGGAGTTGGCTCTCGAAGCTCCCGCCAGCCAGCGCCAGCCAGCGCCGCCGAGTATCACAATCCAGCGGCGCCTTACCTGGTTCCGTTCCTCGCGGTCATTGCGGCCGGAATGATTTCCGGAGCGCTGTCCGGCGGGTTCGAGTGGTTCTACGGCCTTCGTGTCGTTGCGGGCGGCGTGGCGCTTTGGATGTTCCGGTACCAGTACAAGAACATCGATTGGTCCTGGAGCTGGCTAGCGCCAGCCGCCGGAGCCGCGGTATACGCCATCTGGGTCGCGCCGGACTGGCTGGCTGGGCGTGGTGAAGAGAAAATGCCCGGGGGTCTTGCCCAGGCGCCGGAATGGCCGAGGTGGGGCTGGATCGCGCTCCGTGCGATAGGCGGTACCGTAGTCATTCCTCTTGTTGAGGAATTGGCCTTTCGCGGTTATCTCTACCGGCGGTTCGTACGGGGAGAATTCGACAATGTCCCATGGACCTTTTTCCGCTGGACAGCGTTGGCCGGTTCATCGGTGCTCTTCGGTCTGATGCACGGCGACCGCTGGATTGCTGCCTCCATCGCGGGTGCGGCCTATGCCGGACTGGTGGTTTGGCGGGGACGGCTCGGCGACGGCGTGGCCGCGCACGCGGCAACCAATTTTCTGCTTGCGCTCACCGCGGTACTTGGGCAGCAGTGGTACTGGTGGTAGCTGGACCACCCCTTGTAAAGCGTCTGACAAGAGTGATACGCTCGGGTGAAATCGGCGGACAATTCGCTGATACCACAATTATTTGGGAGGAGATCAAATGAAGTTTGCTGGCTTGATGATGGTTTTGTTCGCGGTTGCGGCTCCGATGTTGGCGAGCACCCGGGCCCCGGTGGTGCCCGAGATCAACGCGGCCACGGGAGCAGCGGCGATTGCTCTGGTTTCAGGGGGAATGATGGTGCTGCGCAGCCGACGGAGGAAGTAGGCTACCGTTTTTCAGGGGGCTGGAAGGGTTCCGCGAACAGGAACCAGATCCGGGTGGCCTGTTCCGGGCTGGCTTCTTCCAGTCCCACGTCGGACACTGGCCCGGACGCCGGTTCCGGTCCGTAGGTTCCGAAGAGCCGGTCCCACCAGACGAAGGTTTGGCCGAGGTTCTTGCCCTGATCCTGTTCCCGGATCGAGTGATGCAGCCGGTGGAGGCCGGGAGTGATAAGGATCCGGCCCAGCAATGCGCTGGCGCGGGCGGGCAATCTGGCGTTGGCGTGCGCGAAGAAGTTGAGCAGCGTCGTGTGCAGCTCGGCGGCGGCCACTGCGGCGGGAGGAGGGGCCAAGACCAGGATGGCCGCGACATAAATCGCGCTTGTGAGGATCACCTCAAGAGGATGGAAGCGTACCGCCGTCGAGACGTCGAAATCGGGGTCGGAGTGATGAACCGAGTGAAGCCGCCAGAGAAAGCCGACCCGGTGGTACAGCCGGTGAGTCCCGTAGTGGACCAGATCCAGCAAGAGGATCGCCGCGGCCCACTGCGCCGCGGTTGGGAGGTTTCGCAGGAGTCCCCAACCGGGCGCAGCCAGCGCGGCGGCCAGCGGAGTGATCCGCAACACGAACGATTCGAGCACTCCGCTCAAGACCAGCAGAACCAGGTGGATACCCCACCGCTTCGGAGTGGACACCTTGGGATCGCGCAAAGGACTGACGGTCTCCCACACGGCGATCGCGAGGAACGCCGCGGCAAAAGCGATCCACTGGACCGTGCCCGCGTTTTGCACCAAGTAGTCCACTCCATGATCTTATCGCTGGCCGTACAATGAAGCATGATGAACCGGCGTGATTTTCTCGGATCAATTGCGGTGGCTCCCGCCGTGGCCCAGTCCAGCCGGCTGATCATCGACACGCACCTGGAGGTCTGGACGCTCGATCCCAAGTTCCCGTTCAACCACCCCGAGCGCGGCAAGGACTTGAAGGTCTCCATGCCTGCTCCCATCGAAAACCAGGTGGAGCAGATGAAGGACTTCGGCCTCAAGTACGCCGTGCTGATCAATCCGCGTTATTTCGGCTGGGACAACTCCTACATCAGCTATTCGTTGCACAAGTACCCGAAGCTGTTCGTGGCGCATGGACTGGTCAATCCGCTGGACCCGAAGGTCCACGAGCGCCTTCGCTATTGGGTCAAAGAGCATGGGTTTCAGGGGATGCGGTTCAGTCCGATCTACCACCCGAAGGCCACCTGGCTCAATTCCAAGGATCAGTACAAGCTGTGGAAGGAAGCTGAGAAGCTCCGCGCGGTGTTCAACTTCTACATCCTGCCGCACCAGATGCCGATGCTCGAAGACATGGCCGGGCGCTTCCCTGGTGTGAAGATCGTCGTCGATCACGCGGGCAAGCCGGATCTCAAGTCGCCGGATCCGTGGCCGGAGTTCAAGAAGATGTTCCGGCTGAAAAAATTCCCGCAGGTCTGGATTAGCAATTCAGAGCCCTACGAGATGTCGGAGATCAAGAAGTATCCCTACGAGGACACGCTGCCGTTCTACAAGGCGATCTACGAGGAGTTCGGTGGAAAACAGTTGGTGTGGGGGACCGGATATCCGCGGCCACGCTGGGAACTCCCGATGGACAAAGAGCTCGAATTCGTCGACAAGTATTGCAGCTTCTATTCGGCCGCCGACCGCGAACTCCTGTTGGGGAAAAACGCGCTGCGCATCTGGCGCTTCCCAGCCTAGGCACTTCACCCAGGACTCCCGCCTCCGCGTACTAGGAGCCCTCCACCCTAGTACAGGACTCCCGACCGATTCTACGGCGAGGATAGCACTGGCATAAAGAGAGTGTGCAGATCGCTGAACTTCTCAAAAACCGGGGCGTGTTGGCTGGAATCGGTGTGCTCGCCTTTGCGGCGGGAGTGTTCTGGGTTGATGAACGGCCGCTGGCAGCGAGGAAGAAGACCCGGCCGCTGATTCCGGTCTCCAGTGGGGAAAAGGCGGGCGAACGGCCCGTGTACCCCTATTCCGTGGTCCCTGGAGGCGTTTACAGCGGCAAGGAGGCCAAGGAGGCGGCCAAGAAGGACCCGGTAGTCAAGAAGCACTACACAGAGCAAGGCGTGGATGTCGACAGTCTCGAGGCGACCAAGCTCAAGTCGGCCAAGAAGGGATATGTGTCATACCGGGTCGGTGACCGCATCTATTGGACCAAGAAGAAGGTCGATCTTGCGCCAGGCGAGCTGGTGCTGACCGATGGGAACGAAAAGATCCGCGGCCGCTGCGGCAACATGATTTCGGATAAGCCGAAATCGCCGGTGTCCCCGATCGAGCCGCCGGAAAAGGACATGAACACGCCAGCCGAGAAATTCACGCCTCCGGCGGGGGCAGCGTCGATCTTCCCCCTGCAGGGGGAAATGCCGGTGCTCGCTGAGGTCAAGGAAGCGCCGGCCAACTGGTGGCAGGAGGGATCCTCGAACGGCGGGAACAACAACCATGCGGGGGGATCCGGATCGGGCTTCAACGGCGGCGGGTCCGCAGTCGGCGGGTTCGGCGGCGGCGGTGGTGTTGGTGGTGGAGGTGGAGGCGGAGGCGGAGGCGCCGGGAGTGGAGGCGCCGGAAGTGGAGGCGGCGGTGCCGGTGCCGGTTTCCTCGCTGATTCGTCTTCAGCGGGTGCAGGCGCGGGAGAACAGCAAGGCGCGGGCGCCGGCGGCGGTGGCACCGGAACGCTGCCCGCATCCATGGCGGGGATCACCAATGTCGGCATCAATGGTACCGGGTACAACCAAGTACTGCCGGGCGGTTCAGGCAGCTCCGTGGTGCCCATCGGCAACGGCCGGATCGGACAAGATAGCGTTCAGGTCCGCAGTGCAAGCCTGGTCTCGTGGGGAAATGACAGTGGGGTCTCGTTTTCCAACGGAGGAGCGGGCTCGGGCGGGGGCGGAACCCTCAAGCCGGATGGACTTGTGACGAATCTTGCGGACGGAGGCGGGAGCAACCTTCCGTCGCACCCGTTCAGCAAGGACAAGAATCCCACGGCACAGGGGACTCCCGCCACCCTCATTTCCACGGTCGCGCACAACCGGTCCGGAACGGATGGCACGGGCTCAAGCACTCGCGGGCAAGGCACCGCTACTCCTCCCGCCGAAGTGAAGATCACGCAGCGGCGGGATAATCCCCGGCCCGAGGCGCTGATGGACGGCGATGGAGCCGTGAACCGGGTGGCGCAGACGCCGGAGCCGGCCACGTTTGCCTTGGTCGGAGTGGCTTTACTTGCCCTAGGACTGCGAAAACGCGGATTCCGCTAACGGGCTCCCACGCGAGGCCGATGAGTCCGGCAGGAGCCGGATTGAAAATGAATCGGCGGATCGTGATTGGAGCGGCGCTGATAGCGGCGCTCGGAATCCTGGTGCTCAGAAAGGCAGGCCGCGAGGCCGGGCACAATGAGAGCGCCATGAGGGTAAGGGCAGAGAAGGTGCGGAACGTTGCACCGCGGCGCCCGGTGTATCCCTACTCGGTGATCCCCGGCGGTTCCTTCAGCAGTGCCGAGACGCAGGACTGGGTGGACTCCGATCCTGTTGTCCGGGATCACTACAGCGGGATCCGCACCAAGGATCTGCGCACGGCGGTTGTTCCCGCCAGCCGGCCGGTCTACGTCTCCTACCGAAAGGGCGAGCGTGTGTTCTGGACGGCGAAGAAGGTAACACTGGCAGCCGGGGAAACGGTCTTGAGCGATGGCAACGAACAGATCCGGGCCCGGTGCGGGAACCGGATCTCGGCGCGTCCCATGTCGCCGGTCGCCTTTGACGAGCCCGGGGAGCAGGTTCTGAATGAGCCGCTGCCCACGCTCGCCGTGAACCTCGACTGGGGACGCAGCGGCGGATTTGGATGGACAGGTCCTGTGCCCGAGCCACTGGACCGCGGCGGGCCGGGGTCTGGAACCGGATTCATTGGATCCGGTGGCGGCGGCCCGGCCGGTTCCGGCGGCGGCGGTGGGCTCGTGGTGATGGGAGGAGTTCCCGGCATCCCATTGGGGAGTGCCGGGGGCGGGGGCGCTACAGGCGGAGGAGCTGGCGGCGCCCCCATCAGTCCTGGCGGCGGCAGCCAGACAGGAGGCCAGGGGCAGGGTCCAGGCGGAGGCAGTGGAACGAACCCAGGATCCGGTGGCGGTGGCGCAACAGGCGGTGGCGGAACGGATCCGGGAGGAGGCGGAAGCAGTCCCGGCGGGGGTGGCGGGCAGGGACAGGGGGGACAAGGCGGTCAGGGCGGTCAGGGCGGTCAGGGCGGACAGGGTGGTGGCTCCACCGGAAGCTCCGGCGGCGGCGGAACAGGTACCGGCAACGGAGGTGGCAGCAGTACAACGGCGACAGTCACCATTCCGGGCACTTCACGTCCAGCGCTGCTCCCAGAGGGACCAGAGACGTTGACTGGCGCGGGAGGAACCGGCAACGGCGGCGGCGGCGGCACTCAGATGTCGACGATTCCCTACACTGGCTCGAACGACAACCGCCCGCCTCAACCCACTCCGGAACCGGGCACACTCTTGCTGGTGGGTGCGGGACTCGCCGCGCTCGGCTGGTTCAAACGGAAACGGTGACTTACGCTTCGGCGACGCAGGGGTTGGACAGCTCGCCCAGGCCTTGCACCTGGACCACCATCGTGTCGCCCGGCTTCAGCCAGCGGCCGCGGGCCATGCCCACACCCGAGGGAGTCCCGGTCGAGACCACATCGCCGGTCTCGAGCGTGAACACACTCGATAAATGTGAGATCAGCTTCGGGATATCGAAGATGAGGTTCTTCGTGTTCGACTTCTGCAACACTTCTCCGCCGATCGAAAGCTGGATGTCGAGATTGTGCGGATCGGCGATCTCGTCCGCCGTGGCCAGGTACGGGCCCATCGGGCAGAACGTGTCGAACGTCTTTCCCATCACCCACTGGGTGGTCGCCAACTGGATGTCCCGTGCGCTGACGTCGTTCAGGTTCATGTAGCCAGCCACGTGATCGCGCCAGTTCTCCGCGGCGATGTGGCGGCCGCCTTTGCCGATCACGAAGGCGAACTCAGCTTCATAGTCCGGCTTGACGGAGATCTTGGGCAGCACCACGGTGTCACCCGGTCCGATCACCGCGGTCGGGAACTTGCAGAACACGGTCGGAGTCTCGGGGATCGCCATGTTGGTCTCGATCGCGTGGTCGCGGTAGTTCAAGCCGATGCAGATGATCTTGGGCGGTTTGGGGACCGGCGCCAGCACCTTCACGGAAGAAACGCCGTAGCTGGGCGAGGTCACGGCCGAGGCCTTCGCCAATGCCGCCGCGCCGCCCGCCAACACGTCGATTACGCTGCCGAATTCTCCGGCCAGACTGATCACCTGGCTGCCCTGGAGGTAGCCAGGCTCAGCGGCCTGTCCAGGCCGTTGGAAGGTTACGAGCTTCATGTGGGATCAGGCGGCCTTCTGGATCTTGTTCCCGCGGATGCATGCGGTGCAAACGCGGATCCGCTTGGCGGCCCCGTTGACGAGGGCGCGGACGGACTGGAGGTTCACATTGAAACGGCGCTTGGTGACGTTGTGCGCGTGGCTGATCCGGCTGCCGTACAGCGGCTTTTTACCGCAAACTGAACAAACTTGTGCCATGGGGACTCCGTGGGCAGAACGCCCAAACCCGTAGGATAACACTGGCGCGGCCCAGCGGGCAATTTGTATCCTTGTGGGGGTGGACGCTCCGACTTCTGGCCGGCCGGTACGCGAATCGGCCTCCATCTACACGCAACTGACGCAGCCCAACGACGCCAACCCGCTGGGGACACTGTTCGGCGGAATCCTGATGCAATGGGTGGACCTGGCCGCCTCACTCGCCGCTGCGCGCCACGCGCGCTGCTATGTGGTCACCGCGTCGATTGACTCGATGACATTCTTGCTCCCCATCCGGATCGGACAGGTGGTGGTGCTGCGCTCGGCGGTGAACCGGGTGTTCCGGACATCAATGGAGGTTGGCGTCAAAGTCTTCGTCGAGGATTTGGCCACTAGCGCCAACAAGCATGTCTCCTCGGCCTATTTGACGTTCGTTGCGCTGGACAATGATCGCAAAAGGGTCGAGATTCCACCCGTGGTTCCGGAAACGGAAGACGAGAAGCGGCGCTACCAGCAAGCTGGCGAGCGGCGGCAATACCGGCTGGACATGCGCGAGCGGGTGCTGGCGCGCGACCGCGCCGAAGGTGCGGGCCAGGCGCGGCTCAGCTCTCGGACTTGTACATGTACTTGATGGCCGGCTTGTAAAGCATCATGGGTGTTCCCCCATCCGCCACAACCTTCAAGCACGCCTTGTCGTACCACTCGATCACGCCACTGACCTGCTCGCCGTCCCGGAGAACGATCACCATTGGTGTCTTGAACTGGATCTGCTTGGCGTAATAGAAATTCTCAGCGTTGGTGCTCTCGGGCGGTGAACTTTTCTTTGCCATCGGCGGGCCCTGTGGCGCCGAGTGCTTCCGGGGATCGGGTCTCTCCTTGGACCCGTAGATGGGTCGAATCAACTTCCTGTTGGCTGCCTCCACACGGCTCTCCTTCGATGCCTGACCGGCCTTTTTTTTGCTCTTCTTTCATGCATACCACAGCAGTCGCTGCTCAAGCAAGCCTGTAGAGACGTTCCGGGGCGCGCCGGTAGAGTTGTGTGGCGTGGTCAAGCCCGTCGAACAGAGCGGGTGTCTGGCTTCGGTACTCGCCGATCGCCGCGATCGCACGGCGGGTTTCGGCTTCCGTTGGCAACAATTCCGACTCGAGCGCCGGCGGACCCGGGGGAGGAAACGGCAAGACACCCAACCATCGCCGCATCACGGATTCGCGGTCCGCGGAGCCGAGCCAGGTGCGGACGTAGGCGGCGTCGAAGTAGCGGTTCCAAAAACCTGGCGGCAGCGGATTGGGCGGGTTTCCGAGCACCTGAGCCACTTGCTCGGGAATGAACGAATAGGGCCGGTCTTCGTACCACCACAGCAGATCCGGCGGGACCGACGCCAACGCCGCATCGCGCACCAGCCGGTGATCCACGTGATTTCCTACGGCCAGAGGAGCGAGCACTCGCGCCGGACCCAACGCGCCCACAGTGTCCGCAAGCTCTGCCGCCACCGCGGCCTTCGCCGTGGTGTACTCGCACCCCGTCGAAAACAGGATTCCCTCAAAGCTTCGATACTCCTCCGACCGGAATGGAGCGTCCGTAAATCCAAGATGGAGCACCCTGGCTCCGAGAGTGTCCGCGGCACGGTGGTCCTCTTCGCGCCGCAGCTGGTGGACGGGGCCCTCGCTGAACACTGTCGCGATGACCGCGCGTGAGCGCTGGATTGACACCGGACACGACAGCACCGCGTCATCCAGATGCGGCGACAGGAACAGCGTCAGGTCTCCCACAACGCCCCTCCCACGCCGAATCCGAGAGTCAGCACCAGCGTCTTGCGCTTTGCCGCCGGACAAAGGCCTCGCGCCGTCAACACGGCATCGTTGACAACGGCCCAGGGCACATCGAACAGGCCTCGGAACACGTGCTCCACGGGTCCCCACAGGCCCGGATAGGTCGAGGATCGCGCGCCGCCTTCATGGTCGAGAGCCACGGGGAGTCCCAGAACGATTCCGTCCGCGCCACCGGTCTCCGCCAGGCCGCGGCGCAATAGATCCCGCAGCCGTTCGCGGCCCAGTTCCGCGGTGAGAGCATGCGGACCGTAAGGCAACAAGGCTTCGTCGCGGGGAATCCGGACCCTTGCGCTCCCGGCGATCACTTTCAATCCGGTCTGCCCCAAGTCCAGCGCGGCCCCGCGGTGCCATCCAAGTTCGCTCAAGATCTCGCGCGCTCCGGCGGCCGCGGCGAACGGATCCGGAGTCCCGGTGTCTACGGTGAACGGCAGTCCGGCGCGGTTCATCGCTTCCACCAGATGCGGATGTCCCGCATCGCCGCCTGCAAAGCAGACCCGGTCGAATCCCGCGGCGCGATGAAGCTGCGCATTGTCCGCCGGATCGGGTGCCCGCGCGTGGCCTGAATGGAGCTGGACCAGAAACTCGCGCATGGCGGTGAAGTACTCGCGTTTCGAATGGCGCAGGCTGAACAGCGTAGCCGGTCCACGGAGCCCATGCCACAACTCGATTCCGCGGAGTCCTGGCCGCTGATACACGATCAACGGACTGGCTCCTTGGTCTCGGCGACCGGCCGCCAGGTTGGGCACGGCGCCGATGAGAAGCGGCTGTAATAGATCCTTTGCGCGGCGTACGCCGCTTTGCACAGCAGCAATCCGGCCTGGAACACCGCATAGTAGAACTTCTCGCGCAACGGCGCCGCGGCGAGCAGGCTCCGGTCGAGCCGCCGCCGACCCCATTGCTCGTGAGCTGGCCGGGTTTCGGGAAAGTAGCAGTGGAGCCTCTCGATTTCGAGCACCATCCGCTGGTATTTGCGGAACATTCCGGTTAACGTTTCCGGAGGCCGGTACCGGATTCCTTCCGGCACACAGAGGATCGACTCTGGGCCGCTCCGCGCCAGCGCCACGCGCGACAGGTAGATGTCGTCGCAGCGGATGCCAGCCTTGAGGTTGAGGAATCCGTTATCGAGAGCTGGATCCCAATTGAGATCTTCGACCTTCGGAATGTTCCAGTGGCGGATGGCGAAGAACTGTCCGTTCAGGTAGTGCCGCCGGGTCTGATACCCCTCGCGGAGGTTGTACAGGTACAACGCCCGGGCCAGCAATCCGCGCCGCAGCGGCTCAACCGGATACTTCTCCGCGTAAGCGATGACGAGCCGCGAATCGCCAAGCATCGCACGCGTCACAGCGGCAACGGTCCCGGAGCCGGCGAGGATGTCGGCATCGGAGAAGATCACAAACGGCGCGCGTCCGGCGAAGGCTTCCGCGAAGGCGCGCTGGGCTTCGACCAGTCCGCCGGTGGTGTGCCACACCGTGAGTCCCGGGATGCTGGCGGCGAGCTGTGGCGTCTCGTCCGTGTTGTCGTTCAGCAGCAAGTGAAGCTGATAGCGGCATCCGGTTTCCGATTCGGCCCGCGCGATTGATGCCTTCAGTGACTCGATCAGCGCCAGGATATTGCGCGCCTCGTTGCGGGCAGTGATTCCGATCGGGATCATCGCATCTCCGTGATCAGCCGCGCCGCCTCGCGCGCACCGTCCCGCTGATAGGACTTGGTGATGGGGGCGAGCCGCTGCTGAAGTCCGGCGTCGGAAAGCAGGAAGCCGAGATGCTCCGCGATCCGGTCTGCAGAGGCGTGCCTCAGGTCGTCCACACGTCCGATTCCGGCCCGTTCAACGAACCACGCCTGATGAAACTGGTCATTGCACATCGGCGACACGAGCATCGGCACTCCACAGGCGATCGCCTCCATGACGGAGTTCGCGCCGCCGTGGGTGATGAAGGCGTGTGCATTGCGCAGAAGGCGCATCTGCGGAGCGTACCGGTAGACGTGGCAGTCTTCCCAATCCGCGCCGATGCCGAGGCTGCCCGCCGAGATCGCAAGCCAAGCGCCCAAGCGCCGGCAAGCCTGGTGGATCCTGGCAAACAGCTCCGGCCAGTGGTAAATCTGGCTGCCAAACGAAGCGTACACGAGGTGGCGCGTGTGGACTGGCAGAATTTCCACTTCGTCACCGCGCGCGTCCCTTGGAATCGAAGGACCCACCAGGTTCACGTCCGCGGGTGCGGGTCCGGTGAACTCCTCCGTCGTAAAGGCGACGTTCAAGAACGGCGAGAGCACATCGCAGCCGGAGAAGCGCGGATCGAGCCCGTGGCTTTGGAACAACACACGCCGCGCAGGATCGAGCCGGCGGGTGGTGTGCAGAAGCGCGCTACCGGTCTCCGGCCGCAGCACCGGATTGAGCGAGTTCGACACCGAGGCCCAGGGCAGGCACGCCTGGTGCGCGGCGATCGCCGCCGCGTAGTAGAGCGGATCAATCACCACCGCATCCGCGCGTTCCTGTGCCAGCCAATTGCGGATCAGCGGGACATCCCCGTCAACTCCGCCAAGCAGCAGTTCCTCGATCCAGACGTCAAGGCGCGCCGGATCCTGGATCAGCTCGACCAGCTCGCGCCCGTGCGTGACGCGGCCGCCGCCGTGCTGGCGGATGAGCGCGGAGTGGAACGTGAGTCCTGCACGTGTGACCTGTTGGCTGATGTCTCCGGGCGCCGCGATCACCACATCGTGGCCGCCATCACGCAGGTGCTGCGCGGGACCGATGTAGGGGTTCACATGGCCCTTTTCCGGAATCAGAACAAAGGCGATCTTCACCGGCCGAACCTCTCAAACCAGGTGAGCAGGGCCAGGATGCGGAAGCGGAGTCCCGTGTCGCGGTCCGATGCCGGAGGCGTGGCCGCCATCGCGGCGGCCGCGTCACAGTCGGCATAAGGTTGGATCCAGTCCGAGGACCGGTTCCATGCCGCCACGAACATCCCCTGGATCACCGCGCCCGCCGCCAGATTCTTCGTCAGCGCCGATTTGGGGCGCCAGGCGAATTCGGAGCCGGTGAATCCTTCCGCCGCGGCACGGAGATGCGCTTTCTCGATTCCATTCCGGTAGGCAGCCGATGGAGGCGTCAACCGGGCGAGATCCAGCAGATCCGTGTCGCCGAATGGGACACGCCCTTCCACTCCATGTGCCATCAAGTGAATGTCTCCGTTGTGGAGGAGCCGCGGGAGCCAGAACCGCACTACGAGCGCTGACATCGCCAGGCGTTGGCATTCGAGTCCGCTCCAGGAATGGCCCATCGATTCCGCCAGGCGCTCATAGGATTCACCGAAGTCTGGCAGGCCAGGGCGTAGCTGGATGGCGCCGAAGTACTCGATCATCTTGCGCGGTGGACCGATCCGGGCCGGATCCAGCAGGAACGAGTATCCGAAGTGGGTCTCGTCAGCGGCGTCGCCCACCAGCACCGCCTTCGCCTCGCGTCCTGCCGCTTGGGCCAGCAGGTTCTGCGAGACTTCCTGCTCCCATGCGGAGATGAGGTCGTTGGTTTGGAGCGTCCGGGCCAGCGCTTCCCCGTAATCACCAGCCGCGCAGTGTACGATCCGGTGGTCGAGTCCAATTCGCGAGGCGGCGCGCTTGGCCCAAGGCACGTCGTCGCTCTTGACGATTAGGGATTGTGTGTACTCGGCGCGATCCTGGTTTTCGTACTCGATGGTCCAGGCGCGGACCGGCGCGGAGGAGTGGCGTTGTGCGGCTGCGGCTACGAGCGTCGAGTCCACGCCGCCACTGAGAAACACACCCGGCGGCTGGTCGGCCACGAGGGCGCGTTGAACCGCGCAGTCGAGGGCATTGGCAAGCGGGGGAGCTTCGGCGGCTGGCGTGAACCGGAAACTGAAGTATTCATGTGGCGAGGAGCAAGCGCCATCAATTTCGAGGTAGTGTCCGGCGCGTAGCCGTTGCAGCCCGTCGAATGGAATCCGCTCAACGGAACTGAAGTAGGGCGCGGTGAGGTGTTCCGCGATCGCGTCCGCGTTGGGGCGGAAGCCGACGGCCCCGGACTCGACCAATGCCCCTGCTTCGGAGGCGAACCAGAAGCGCCTCCGGTCAAAGCTGTACAGGAACGGCTTGATGGCGAGCCGGTCACAGGCTGCGAGTCCGCGCTGTTCCTGGTTGTCCCAGAAGAACAGCGAGAACATCCCGTTGAACTGGCTCAGCGCCGCCGGTCCGCGCCCGATCAACGCGTGCAGCACGGCTTCGGTGTCGGTGATGGCGCTGTTGCGAAGATCCCGGAAATTGTAGACCGCGCCGTTGTAGACAAGGACGTAGCGCCCGCAGGGGGACGGCATCGGCAGCGGATGCGGGCGGGCGCCGATTACCGCGAGCCGCGTCTGGACCAGAGCGCATCGCGTGTCCGTGTACGTTCCCTCACCGTCGGGTCCGCGGTGGCGCAGCAGCGCGGGCAGGCGGGACACAGCGGCGTGATCCGCGCTGGTGAGTCCGCTGAACCGGACTACGCCCGCGATTCCGCACACAGCGTGCGCGCCTCCAGGTGGGCTTCGAGCAGGCGGAACGAGTGTTCGAGGCAGCCGGGGACGTCCGGGAACATCGTGGAGCGCTTGGGGACCGCGGGAACGCCGAGCGCCAGCGCCAGTGCACGGACGCGCGACTTGTCCGGGTCCCGTGTGGGAAAGCAGGCTTGAACCGCGGGATCGAGGAAGGGCGCGTTCACACGGACTCCTTGGGAGCGGAACGCACTGAGAGTGAGCGGCAACAGGTCGCACTCCTGATCGTGGCGGGCCACTTGGTCGGCGCCGTCGCCTGTGATGACCTCCGTGATTCCCTGCTTGATGAAAGCCCGGGCGAGCAGGAGTTTCGAGACCGGGTGGAGGTTGTAAACCGGAAACTGAACCGCGGCGGTGAAGTCCGGCAGAGCGTCAGGAAAGTCCCTGTACGAGGCATCCGTGCATTCGACGGGGACGCCGAGCGCGCGGCCCATCCGCCGCGCCTGATCGTATTCGCAGTATCCGGCGATTCCGGTGCGCAGCGTCCAGGCGTGTACCCGGACACCAGCGCGAAGCAGCATCGCGGCGAGCAGCCAGCAATCGATGCCTCCACTGACGGCCACATGGGCCTCGTGCGGCCGTCCCAGGGTGCGGAGCAAGCATTCCCCGATCCCGCCGTTGCCCGCTGCTGGCACGGGGCGCACGGGACCGGGACCGGACGCGATTCCCGCGAACGGCGTCAGGTCTCCAATGCCTTTGCCGCGGGGATACCGGGCGAAGAACCCGGAGCACTTCTCCCGCTCGGGGTCCGTGCACCAGGAGTACACCTCCGCAAGATCCTCACTCGCACGCCCGTCGCTTCTGCGTACGAAGGTGCACCCCCACTCGATCATTGCACCGCGGCCGCAAGCGTGACCAGGCGTTCGCGCTTGGCGGCCACCTCTCGCGGATGCAACTGGCGCTGCGTCTCAAGCGGCGCGTCCCCGCCCTGGCACAAGTAGCAGGAGCGAAGCGGCTCCGTGCCGCGGAGATGAGCCTGGATACGGAGCGCGAGCGATCCGGTGTCCTCATCATGGACCTCGACGCCGTCTTCGCAAAACCACTCCGGCACGGGTGCGAACTTCTGGACATACTGCGGACGCGTGCAGCAATAGAAGCGGCCGTCCTTGATACTGTTACAGCGGTGGCGGATCCAGCAGGAGTTGAACACGCCGCGCGCTTCCTCGTGGGTGGCGAGCCGGTCGCGGTCCAGGCAGGTGAACTTGTCCTGCACCTTCCAGCTCACCTGGATCCCGCGTCGGGCCGCTTCGCGCGACATGTAGCGGATCAGCGGCTTGGGCACCGCGGGCTCAGGGTAGAGCGATACGGCAAGCATTTGGATGGAGTCCCACGAGCGCGGCGTCATCCGCTCGATCAGCAGTCCGTTGGTGGTGAGTTAGATGCGGGGGGCTACATCGAGCGATTTCGCGATCACCAGGAGCCGCTCGAGCTCCGGGTGGAGCAGCGGCTCGCCTCCAACAATCTTGAGAAATTCCGGTGCCACGACGCGGCGGACAGCGCGCAGGTCGCGCTCGAAGCCGGCGGGGTCCGCCAGCCACTTCTTCAAAACCGGGGAAAACGAACAGCAGTGATCGCAGCGGAGGTTGCAGTGATCAGCGATGTGATACTCGAGCGCCCGGGTCCGGACCTTGCCATCGATGATCGGGTAGGTCATCCACCCCCACGATAGCAGACCTCCGGCGGCACCACTCGGCGCGCGGATGTCCGGGCGATGTGTGACGCTCCCACTCTTGAGCCGCGCGGCGGAAGGCCTCGCGGGCGGCGGCCAAGTTGCCCAGCATCTGTTCGGCTTCGGCGAGCTTTTCCCAGTACGGCATTGGCTCCGGATCGATTTGCCGCCGCGATTGCTCTTCGAACACAATCTTGCCGCGGAATCCTTTCACGGCCTCCTCCGCGTCTCCTTGGTAGAGGAGCCACTCGTCGTTGCCCATGGCCTCCGGCACCTCGCCGTCAGGGATTGAGCCTTCCGGCTCACGCGCGATCGCCGCGCGCTGGATCGCGGTGGCACGCGCCATGGCCATCTGCGCGTCCGCACGGCCACCGTTGCGCCAGTGGGCCCGCGCAAGTTGCGTCACCGCCGGGACCAGGCCGATCTCGTCCGGTTCAGCCGCCTGTTCGAACGACTGAATGGCCCGTTGAAACAGCGCGATCGACTCCGGGTAGTTCTCCCGCGCCATCGCGACCCCGCCCAGCCGCTCGTAAAGCTCGCCCACGGCGAGCGGATCCGGCCCTCAAGGCGAGGCGTTGTGGCGTTGCAGCAGATCGAACAGGAGCGCGGCTGAACGGTCCAGATTTCCCATGCGGAACGCGACCGTAGCCATTGCATCGCGGGCCATCCGCTGCTGGGTATTGGCCACGGTTCCCCGGTGGCGGGAGGCGTCTTGGTCCGCCATTTCGAACAACCGCAAGGCTTCGGCAAGGTTGCCTTTGGCCGCCGCATCAGCCCCGGCCCCGAACATCCGTGCCCACTGGCGTACCCGGAGGATCTTCAGCACGATCCAGGCCCCCGCCACCGCGGCGCACCCAAGTAGTACGGAACCCCAGCTCATCGCAGCGCCTCCCGGACCTCAGCGGCTCTCTGCCGCCCATCATCGTCGAGCACGGCGCCCAGGTTGCTCAACGTCAGGGCAAGTTCCCCGGTATCCTCGCCATCCAACTCGCGGCGAAGGTCCACGGCGCGGAGTGCCCGTCGGTAGTGGATCTCGCCGAGCGTGTACTTGGACACCGCGGTGTCCAGGTGATTCTCACCCTTTTTCTTGCGGAGGCGGCGGAGCACGCGCTCGAGGAGGGGAAGGGCCTTGTTGCGGCGTGACAACGCCATGTACCACTGGATCCTGCCAGTGAGGTAGCGGTCGTAGTAGCGTGCCCGCAGAAGGAGGAAGACGAGGCATGCTCCGGCAACGAGTGCACCGAGGATTGGCACATCCGTGTATCGGATTCCGGAGGGGTATACGATAGAGGCAGCATGGCTCTCACCGATGTGATGCCGCTGGTGCTACGGTTCCCACCGGGCCTTATGATGTCACCGGACGAGTTTTTCGAGTTCTCGGCCGCGAATCGAGACGTCAAAATGGAGTTGACCTCGCGGGGAGAAGTGGTGATCGTGCCAGCAGCCTTCGAGAGTTCACGGGCGGGCCTGCGGATCGGCGCGCAAGTTCTGGCCTGGGCGGATGTGCATGGAGGCGAGGCGCTCGGCGCGGACATGGGATTTACGCTCCCCAACGGCGCTGTCCGGTCTCCGGATGCAGCCTGGGTGGCGCCCCACCGGGTGGCCGGGCTGACTGCGGATGAGCGGCGGCGCTTCCTGCGCTTCGCACCCGATTTCGTAGCCGAGGTGCGGTCCGCATTCGACCGGCTAGCGGCCCAGCAAGACAAGATGCAGGAGTACATGGAGCAGGGCACGCAGCTTGGCCTCCTTCTGGATCCGGAGACCCGCAACGTGTACGTCTACCGGCCCGGCCGGGAGATGGAAGTGCTTCATGATCCGGAGTCCGTACCGGCAGACCCGGTGCTGCCCGGCCTCAAGCTCATTCTCCGCAAGGTGTGGTAGAGTGAAAGGCTTATGCGTGTCGGAGTCTTCACAGCCCTCCTCGGCCAGATGCCGCTTCCGAGTGTCCTGGCCAAGCTGAAATCGCTGGGAATCTCGACCGTCGAACTGGGCACCGGAAACTATCCGACCGATCCGCACTGCAAGCTGTCGATGCTCAGCGACAAGGGCGCTCTGAAGGCGTTCCGCGATACGATCGGCGAGGCGGGATTCACCATCAGCGCCTTGAGCTGCCACGGTGAGCCGCTCCATCCCGATGAGCGGATCCGGACAGCGAACCAGGAGACCAACCAGAAGTCCATCCTGCTTGCCGAGAAGCTGGGCGTTCCGGTGGTGATCGACTTCTCCGGCTGCCCCGGCGACAATGAGACGTCGCGCTGCCCCAACTGGATCACCTCACCGTGGCCGCCTCACTACCAGGACACGCTGAAGTGGCAGTGGGAAAAGAAGGTCCTGCCGTTTTGGAAGAAGCGGGCCAAGTTCGCCGCGGACCACGGGGTCAAGATCGCAATCGAAATGCATCCCGGATTTGTGGTGTACAACCCGGAGACGATGCTGCGTCTGCGGTCAGAGTGCGGACCATCGATCGGCTGCAACTACGATCCGAGCCACATGTTCTGGCAGGGAATCGATCCTATTGAGGCGATCCGGATCCTGGGCGATTCGATCTTCCATGTCCACGCAAAGGACACCGAGATCTACAGCGCGAATTTGCCGAAGTCCGGTGTGTTGGACATGAAGCTCTATACCGACACCATGGGCCGCGCGTGGAATTTCCGCACCTGCGGCTACGGCCATGGCGAGGAGTGGTGGAAGAAGTTCGTGTCGACGCTACGCATTTGCGGCTACGACTACGTCCTATCGATCGAGCACGAGGACCTGCTGATGTCGCCCGAGGAAGGCCTCACCAAGGCGGCGTCGCTGCTCAATTCGCTGGTGATTCGCGAGGAGACCAGCAAGCCCTGGTGGGTTGATAACACCAGCGCGTAGCGCAGGCTCTTCGCAATTCCCTCACGTTCTCCGTGGGGTTCAAACATCGACACGACGACCTGCTGATGCCGCCCGAGGAGGGCCTCACCAAATCCCCGTCGCCTGAATTCGCTGCCCTGGGCCTGAATTGCACGCCAGTGTGCGCGCCGTGCTAAACTCAGCGGTTGTTGCAACTGGTTTGCATTTTCGTCCTCACCAGCGCGCTGGCCGCGCAGCCGCCTGCGGTCTATACCGAAGTGACGGTTTCGGCAACGCGCATCACTGGCACCCCGGAACAGTTGGAGCGTGTGCCCGGATCGGTTGAGCTGCTCGACCAGGAGACGCTGACACGCGCCCGGGTCCTGACGGTGGAGGAGGCGCTACGCAAGGTGACCGGGGTCCACGCCCGGTCCGAGGAAGGCATGGGGCTTCGGCCAAACATCGGGATCCGGGGCTTGAGTCCAACGCGGTCGAGCCGGGTCCTGCTGCTGGAGGACGGCGCTCCGCTCTCCTATGCTCCCTACGGCGACAACGCGTCGTACTACCATCCGCCAATTGACCGGTTCGACAATGTGGAGATCCTGAAGGGGTCCGGGCAGATCCTGCACGGACCCATGACTACGGGGGGCGTGATCAACTATGTGACGCCAGCGCCGCCGCAACAGCGCGGAGGCTGGCTGGGCCTCACGGGCGGCAATCGCGGCTACTTGAACGGACATCTCCAGTACGGCGGAACCTGGCGCAAGACCGGGCTGCTGGTCGACGCTCTCCGCAAGGAAGGCGATCTGGCGCGCGAGAACACTGCGACCGGGTTGAACGACGTCAACGTGAAGTCGCTGTCACCGATCGGCGGGCGGCAGACGCTGTCGCTGAAAGCCAACTACTACACCGAAGAGTCCAACCTGACCTACAGCGGCCTGCGGGAGGACGAGTACGCCGCCAACCCGCGGGGCAATCCGTTCCGCAACGACTTCTTCTACGCCGAGCGCTTTGGAGCATCGGCGATCCACACGCTGCTGATCGATCCGGGCACGGTGGCATCGGCGCAGTTCTACTCCGCGCGGTTCGTGCGCGACTGGTGGCGGCAGTCGAGCAATTCAGCACAGCGGCCGAATGATCCGCGCTGCGGCGGCATGGCGAATTTGCATCTCACTTGCGGCAACGAGGGCCGCTTGAGACGGTACGACACCTGGGGCGTCGCGCCCAAGCTGCGGCTGACGCGGCCCGGTCCGGGGGTCCGGCATGAGATCGACTTGGGATTCCGGTATCATGCCGAGGACCAGAACCGGGTTCAGGAGAACGGCGCGTTCCCCACGGCCCGGGCCGGCGTCCGCGTCGAGGACAACCGCCGCGAGGCCAGCGCCCTGTCGGGTTACGTGCAGGACCGCCTCCACTTCGGGCGCCTCGTCGTCACGCCTGGCCTGCGGATCGAGCGCGTGCGGTACCGGCGGGCGAACTGGCTCAACAACGCCCGCGGAAGCACCACGCTGCTTCAGCCCATTCCGGGTGTTTCGCTGGCGGTTCATCCGAAACCCGGCGTGACTGTGTTCGCCGGAATCCATCGGGGATTCGCGCCGCCGCGGGTGGAGGACGTGATCAGCAACGCGACTGGAGCCAGCATCGAGCTCGACGCCGAGCTGAGCTGGAACGCTGAGGCGGGCATCCGCTGGCGGGCTCCCGGCGCCGTCGCGTTCGAGGCCACCTGGTTCCGGCTGGATTTCTCCAACCAGATCATCCCGGCCAGCGTCGCTGGCGGGCTGGGCGCAACACTCACCAACGCGGGCCGGACATTGAGCCAGGGCGCTGAGATCTCCGCCCGGTATGACTGGCGGAACGCCTTCGGGAGCGGACACAGCTTCTATCTGCGCGAGGCGTGGACCTGGCTCCCCACGGCCCGGTTCGAGGGCCGCCGGTTCAGCACGCTGCCAGGGTTCACGCAAACGCCCATCACTGGCAACCGGCTTCCGTACGCGCCGGGCCACCTGGCCAACCTGCAAATGGGTTACAGCCACCGGCGAGGCATCAATGCCTCCGCGGAGGGTGTGTACACGGGCTTGCAGTTCGGCGACGACATGAACCTGCGGACCACAAGTCCGGATGGCCAGCGTGGGCCCATTCCGGGGAACATGCTTTGGAACGCAGCGGTGAACTATCCGGTGGAGTCCTGGCGGGCAGAATTCTTCGTCACCGCGAAGAATCTGTTTGACCGCACGGTGATCGCAGACCGGTCACGGGGGCTGCTGCCGGGGATTCCGCGGCTGATTCAGGCAGGAGTCCGGTTTCGCCTGTAGGCCGTCACCGGAACAGCCGCAGCACAACCGTCAGCAGGACGCTGATCACGATGCAGGTAACCACGGGGAAGTAGAACGAGCCGTTCCTGGTGTGAATGGCGATGTCGCCCGGAAGCCCTCCCAGCCGGAATGGCAGCTTGCCGCCCGCCGCCACGAGGATCCCGAGCGCGACCAGGGCCAGCCCGGTATAGATGAGAATCCGCGCCAGCGACACAGCTACACCGAATAGGTTCGGCCGCGGTGCGCGCCCACCAGAATCTGGAAGAGCCGGTGCCCGATGAGCTCATGCAAGTTCAGCAGTTCGCGATTGGCCTCGACAATCGACTTGGGGTCGCGAGGGTCGCCGCCGCCGCCAGCACGCAACGCGTCGTAGGCCTGCGAAATTACCGGATCGGAAGCGACTTCGCCCGCCATCTCCCAAAGAGTGATGAAACGGTCGACGGCGGTCGGGAAGCTGACCGCAAACACGCCCCAGTTGGAAGTGGTCCGGGGAGGCTTGTAGTCCAGATTGAATGGACCCTCGTAGTTGTGGTTGCGCAACAGGACCAGAACGTTCAGCCAGTCCAGCGGATTGACCAGGCCCACGCCGATATCCACATCGTGCTTGAGCGGATAGCCGTCGTTGATGTCAAAGTGGAACAGCTTTCCGCACAGCAGAACGCGAGCCAGCGCCGCACGCACCGCCGCGCCCCACATCAGCTCGTGCAGGTACTCCGGATTGAGCCCCACCATGTCCGGATGCTTTAGCAGGCCTGAACTGATGAACGCGATCATTGCGTCCGATGTCGGCAGCAAGATCTGGGCGGCGGGCTCGAAGGGCTTGGCCTCGAGGCAGTGCTTCAGAGTGGGCCGGCCCTTTTCCTTAGCCGCGGCGATATCGGCTTCGCACGCCGCGTTCAGCCCCTCGGCGAACCACTTGAGCGTGTTCGTTTCTTCCACCGCGCCCTGCACCTGGTAGCCCAGAGATCCGGGCCAGTAAACACAATACTGCGCACCGAGTTCGTGCCCGATGCGGACCGTGTTGGCCAGACGCCAGCGGGCATATTCGCGGACTTCCGGCGCTTCGGCGGCGGGTGAGGCGGCGAACACCGCGTGATGGAACGTTTCGGTTGTCACCATCGAGCACTGGAGCCCGTGCTTCTTGAGCGCCTTCTTGATGCCCGCGGTGATCTCGTCCTGCCGGTCCGTGCCCAAGGCATCGGCCGGATAGACGTCCGTGTCATGCGTTGCCCAATGGCCGATCCCGATCTTTGAATACTCGCGGATCACATCCTCATAACCGATGGGCGACCGCGTCGGCGCATGAAATAATGCGTGTCCCTCGTAGGCCGCGGCCCATTGGGGTCCGGTGAGGAAGTACTTGCGGCGCTGCTTCGGCGAGTAGGCGCCGCCGCAGGCCTTGATGAGGCGCGAAACGAGCGCGGGTTGCTTGGCGGCAGGGATCGGCTTCATGGTGCGGAGAACCTTTAGTCTACACTGATCCCATGACCTTGCGTTTCGCCGCCACGTTCGCACTGCTGAGCCTCCTGAACGCGCAGCAGAGGCCCGCTTCGCCCGCCAAGTCCCACAACGTCATGATCGACAACGCCTACGTCCGCGTCGTCCGCGCGATGAACGTTCCTGGGCAGAAGAGCCGGATGCACAAGCACGACATCAACCGCGTGATGGTGCATCTGGACGCGGGTACGATGCGGCTGGCTCACGAGGGTGGCAAGGTGGACGACATCGTATTCAAGCCCGGAGACGTCCGGTGGGATCCCGCCGGTGGCCTCCACACCAGCGAGAATATCGGCGGGACGCAGTACCACATCATCGAAATCGAGCTGAAGCAGCCCGGCGCGGGAACGCCTGTCGCCTGGCCCGGGCTCGACCCCGTCAAAACAGACCCGGCGCATCACAAGATCGAGTTCGAAAACGACCAGGTCCGCGTCATTCGCCAGCGCGTCGGCGTGAAGGAGACATCCGCCATGCACGAACACGTGCTGCCGCGGGTCACGGTCTACTTGAGCGAGCAGAAGGCGTACACGGCGGTGGCACGGAACCGTGGCAGCGCGTTCTTCAACGAAGCTGGCAAGGTCTCCTGGGGCGAGCGCGCGCGGCACAGCGAGCGCAACACGGGGACGGAGCCGTTCGAGGTGATCCTGGTCGAGATCAAGCCCGTACGCTGATCGAGTCGATCTGCTGTAGCGCGCGCCGCAGCGCTGGATTGAACCGTGTCGGCAGGAGCACGAGGCGCGCGAAAAGCCCGGCGGCCATATCGATCGCGGCACGCCGTGCCAGCCTCCCGATGTCCGACCGCGCGTCCGTTAGGCCTTCGGCGGCCCGCCAAGCCTCCTCGCGCGCCTTGGTCACCGAGAAGTTCGCGACGTTCTCGTCGAACCTCCCCGCCGCCAGGTCGAACGCGCGCAGCACCGGCGCGTAGCGGGCCTCGACGCTTTCCTGGAGCTTGTCCGTTGCCGCGCGGAGCACTTCGTTGACCGCGGTGTGGTCGGCGTGGCGCATCTCGCGGTCCGGTTCGATTCCCACCTCGAACAACGCCAATGGCAAGTCGTGATTCACGTGGGCGTTCACACCGAGAATCAAGTCCTGCAGGACGGTCGAGGTCCGGTCCGTGTTGGCCTGAAAGGCGATTCGCCAGGCCTTGGGAACTCCACCCTGATCTCCGCGGTCCCATGCATCCAGGGCGTCTTTGTAGAGCCGGGCAAAGGCGGCCAGGTAGCGCTCCGTCCAGGCATTGTCCTGGAAGAATCCCTCGCGGATCTTGGCGGCGACGGCGAGAGTGATCTGGAGGTATGCGGATGCGAACACTCCGCGGCGGTCCTTGGCGGCGAGGAACCGCTGCTCCAGCACCGTCATGAACGCGACCACATCTTGCGCGGAGTTCACTCGAACAATCCAAAAGTAACGACGTTCGATCCGTTGATGACCGTGACGTACTGCTTGCCGTCCATCAGATAGCTGACCGGCTGGGTGCTGATCGGCTGGCCGGTGTTGAAGTGCCAGAGGTCCTTGCCCGTGCGGGCGTTTAACGCCGTGAGGAACCCCTGGTCGTCGCCCGCAAAGATCAATCCGCCCGCGGTCGACAGCAGGCCTGCTCCGTAGCGGCGTGAGTTGAGCTGCTTGTACTCCCACATCAGCTTGCCGGTGGTGAGATCGAGGGCGCGGACGTACATCTGCCAGGGCTCTTCCGGACTCTCAATGTACCCCGTGCCCATGAACGGAAATCCCCCCGGACGAAACGTGTCGCTCGACTTGGTATTGATCCCGCAGCCCTCCTGCGCCACCATGTAGAACCAGCCTGTGTCCGGACTGTAGGCTGGCGACATCCAGTTCGTTGCACCCGACGTGGCAGGGCAAGTCTTGGTGCCTTGGAAGCTCGGAATTACTTTTTCGTTCCGGATCGGACGGCCCTTGGCGGTGAGTCCGGTCGCCCAATTCAGGTTCTTGATGAACGGCGTGCCATGGAGGAACTCGCCGGTCACACGGTCGAGCACGTAATAGTATCCGTTGCGATTGGCCTGCACCAGCAGCTTTCGCGGCTTGCCCTTGAACGGCGCGTCGACGAGCACGGGAATCTCGACCGCGTCCCAGTCGTGCACGTCCCAAGGCGTGAATTGGAAATACCATTTCAGCTTGCCGGTGTTGCCATCGAGCGCCACCATGCACTCGGTGTAGAGGTTGTCGCCCTTGCGGACATCGCCGTCGAAGTCCGGCGCGGGATTCCCGATGCCCCAATAGATCAGGTTGAGCTCGGGATCATAGGAGCCAGTGAGCCACGTGTCCCCACCGCCATGCTTCCACGAGTCGCCCGCCCAGGTCTCGTTGCCGGGCTCACCGGGTTTCGGGATCGCATGCCAGCGCCAAAGCCTCTCACCAGTGTTGGCGTCGTACGCATCCAGGAATCCATTGAGCCCGTGATCCCCGGGTGCGATGCCAATGATCACCTTGTCCTTGATCACGAGGGGCGCCACCGGCGACCAGTAGCCTTCGGACGCCTCGGCGATCTTCGACTCCCACAACAGACTCCCGGTCCGCGCGTCGAGCGCGATCAGATGCGCGTCCGGCGTGCCCATGTAGACGCGGTTCCCGTACACCCCTACGCCGCGGTTGGGACCCTTCGCCAACGCGGGCTGCCGGTGATAGTCCCAGATCAGACGTCCGGTCCGGGCGTCGAGCGCGTAGACTTCATTCGGGTGCGACACGTACATCACGCCGCCCGTCACGATCGGAACGGACTCCATACGGCGCGCGCCGGCGATGTTGTACATCCACTTCGGCACCAGCTTGCTCACATTGGCCGTGTTGACCAGCTTGAGCGTGCTGTGCCGCTGGGAATGATACTGGCCGCTGTAGTGGAGCCAGTCCTTGGGATCCGCCTTCAACAGATCCTGGTAGGTCACCTGCGCGAGCGCAGGCACGGCGAAAAGAACCGGCAGCAGCCGCATGGTCACCTCCGGCTCCCGCCCTGGCGGCTGAGGAACGCCAACAGGTCCTGCAGCTCGGCCGCGCTCAAGCTCTTATCAAACGTGCCCGGCATGAGGGACTCCTGTTCGTATTGAATGTCGCGGATCATTTCACGCGTGAGCAGGTGCAGCTTGTTGTCCATGCCCAGAACCTGGACCGAGAAGTTGTTGTGATTCTTCAGGACGCCATGGATCCGCTCACCCTTGTTGGTGACGACGCGCACGGGCTGGAATCCGCGCGGAGCCACCGGCTTGGGCTCGGTCAGCGCGGACCGGAGCACCTGGAGGCTGCGCTCGGCGCCGATGTTTGAAAGGTCGCCGCCGATCAGTCCTCCACGGCCCCGGATCGAGTGGCAGTCGAGACACTTGCCCTTGGCCATGAACACTTGCTCGCCACGTGCCAGGTCGCCGGCCACTTCCACCTGGATGGCGGTGGCCCGCAGCGAGCGGATGAATGCAATCACCCGGCGGAGGTCGCCTTCGGGCAGCGGCATGGCGGGCATCAGAGTGCCTTTGATGCCGTTCTTGATCGCGTCGTAGAGTTCCTCATTGGTCTGGCGCAAGTAGCGGCGTGTGGCGCCAAGCGCCGGAGCGCGGTCCCCTGCCTCGCCGTTTAAGCCGTGGCACTGCGTGCAGGACTTGTTGTAGATGGCGCGGCCCGCCTCAGCTTCTCCGCTGTCGAACCCGGAGGCGGTGCGGTGCGAGAAGCGCACGTTGCCGAACGCGTCCGGAGAATGGAATCCGCTGAGCGGCGGCGAGATCGGCGACCAGGAGCTCGCTTGCGGGTTCGTCTTGCCGCCGATGCGATTCAGGTTTAGCCGCCAGTGGTCGCCATCCCGCGGCGGCATGTTGGCGGCGTCGCGCTTGAAGTTCATTAAGGGGATGGCGAGCTCGACGACCCAATGATCATCGTCCTCGCTCTCATCCTTCTTGTCCAGGCCGAAATAGGTGGTGCGGTAACGGACTCCGTCCGGCTCCCAGGTCGGCGGTCCGGTCCACCAGTCCGTGCGGCAGCGGTTGAGCATCGTGCCGATCGCGTTGATCTCGAAGGTGTAGTAGTTCTTCACCTTGGCCGGATTCGGTCCAATGAAAATCTCGACACAGTCGTCGCGCGACACCGGGCCATGCCGCTTCTTCTCATACGCCGAGATGTGACGGTCCTTACAGTGCCACGAGACGTACAGATTCTCGTCGTCCCAGAGCATCTTGGCGATTGTCTGTTCCTTGTCGCCCGTCTTGAACCAGTTGAAGACGAAGTCGCCCACGGGAGGGGCGTTGCGCCAGGCGGCCTCGTCGAGCGTACCATCGATCACGATCCGCGAGGGTGCGCGGTAGATCGTGTAGTCCTTCAGTGGCTGGGCGAAGGCGGCGGCTGCCGTGGTGAGCAGGAAGAGCAGGATTCGCATCGCGGGAATTCCAGCGTATCACTGTCGGGGACGTGTAACGCTTGCCGGCGGAAGCGCACATAAACACGGGAGGCGCAAATGCCATTACTTCCGCCGCGGGTCGTGGGCCCGCTCTCAGAATGCAGCGGCCGTGTCCGCGTTCAAGGACAGTTGACCGGCTCAACCGTCAAGGTGTTCGCGGGCGCGAACGTGGTTGCCCAGGGAGTCGCATCGTGGTCCGACCAGACATTCGCGTTGACCACGCCGCTGGCCCCGGGCGACATGGTGACGGCGACACAGACCGTCGGCGTGGAGACCAGCATCAACTCGCCGGAAGCGGTGGAGGTGCAGGCCAAGCCGCCCGCGGTGGGTCCGGTGGCGTTCGTGTCGAACCTGAACGAATGCGGTGAATGCGTCTATCTGGAAGGATTGGTACCGGGCGCCAAAGTCGAAGTGCGCAACGGCGCCGGGCCCGTGCTGGGATCCGGTGAAAGCTACGATGGCGTGGCCCGCGTGGGTCTCAGTCCGCAGCTCACGGGTGGAATGAATGTCCGGGCGCAACAGAACGCCTGTGGAATGGCGGGCGTGGATACCGCGGGCCCGCCGGTGGAGGGCACGCGAGAGCGGAAGCTGAACGCACCGACCGTTCAATCGCCGCTGCGCGAGTGCCAGCGGACCGTCACTGTGTCCGACGTGGTGCACGGGGCCACCGTGACCTTGATGCGGAGCGGCGGTCCGAATCTCCAGGCTTGCTTCGATCTCGGCTCGCTGTACTTCACCGTCAATCCGCCGCTCGCGCTGGGAGAGACGGTCACCGCGCAGCAGGCTTTTCCCAAGTGTGGCCCGAAGAGTCCGGACGCCACGCCGGTCGTGGTCCAGGACAACACGCCCGTTCCGCCTGCCAACGTGAAGCCTCCTCTGTGCAAGGGCAGCACAACCGTTACTGTCACCGGACTCATCCAGGGCGCCCGCGTCCGGATCCGTGAGAACGGCGTTGACATCGGTGAAGCGGAGTCGCCTGTCGATGGCGAGTACGGATTCCTGGTGCCACCGCTCGGCGCCGGTTCGGTGATCAGCGCGATTCAAGAGTTGTGCGGAGAGTGGAGCGGTCCGGGTACGGCGGTGACAGTGGATCCCGCGCCTGTGTCGCTGCCGAAACCGAAAGTCGCCGATCCGCTGTTTGAGTGCAGCGCTGTGGTGCGCGTTTTGAATCTGATGCCGGGCACGCGTGTGTACGTGTACTCCGCGATGCTGAATGGCCCGATCGGAGAAAAACAGGTGTTCGCGGCGGAGGAGGATGTGAGCGTCGCACCGCTGTTGATCAAGGGCGACAAGATCCACGCGATTCAGAAGGGTTGCGGCCTGGTGAGCAGCAAGTCGGCGAGCGTGGAAGTGAAGGCCGCCGAGGAGCTGCGCCCGCCTACGGTCGCCTCGCCGCTCTACTCGTGCGACACGGTGGTGCGCGTGGTGGATGTCACGCCGGGCGCGCGCGTCGACGTCTACGTGAACGGCGTGTTCCGCGGCACGGAGAAGACCGGTACAACCACCGCGCTGGTGCCGATCAGCGGCTCGCTTCAGGTGGGCGACCAGGTGACCGCGCGGCAGCGGCTGTGCGACTTCATTTCGAAGCCCAGCAAGCCCGTCCGGGTCGAGGAGTTCTGCGGACGGTGGCGGCGTGTCGGAGGCGACAATGCGGCGGAGATCCTGGCCGTGCACGCGGCGCTGCTGCGCACGGGCAAGATCGTCTACTTTGGCGGCGACCAGCACACCTCCTCTCTCAACGTGAGCGGCGACGTGGATCACACCCGCGTCTATGACTGCAAGACCGGTGCGATCACTACGGTCACCGGACTTCCCGGCAACGCCGACCTGTTTTGCGCGGGCCACGCGCTGCTCGAGGACGGGCGCCTGCTGGCCGCGGGCGGGACGCGGAATTGGGGCGGCGGCGGCATCCATCCGCCGGGCCACTTCATTGGACTCCGCGATGCCTATATCTTCGATCCGGCGACGGAGACATGGTCCGCTACCGGGAAGCTGGTGACACAGCGGCCGGAAGAGGTCGCCGAGGGGACGAATATCGAACGGACGGGCGGCAAGTGGTATCCGACGCTCGTGGTGCTGCCGGATGGGCGCGTGCTCGCGCTCTCCGGGCATCCGGAAGTCGAGGATTCACGGCACAACAATAACTCGCTGGAACTCTACAGTCCCGCCACCGGAGTGTGGACGATCGTGCCTCCATCGGACTACGACAACATCGATTCCGATCCGGCGCGGCGCTACGAGTATCCGCGCCTGCATGTGCTGCCGGACCGGTCGGTCATTTCGACGTCAGTCATGGCGGACGGAACGCTCGAGAAATGGCATCCCTACGACGACGCGACCAATTGGGAGTTCGTCGCCAATCCGGCTCCTTCGGCGATGTATCAGAACGCCTTCGCGCAGGACACGACGTCGGTACTGCTGCCGCTCAAGCCAACCGACAAGTACCGCGCCCGGGTCCTGGTGGCGGGCGACTCGATGCCGTTTGTGCTCGACACCACGAATCCGGCAGCGGGCTGGACCGCGGTTCCACGGAACATGGTGGACTACCCGGCGGTGGGCGACGTGAACCCGCGGCGCGAGAATCTGGATGCGGTGATTCTGCCGACGGGTGAGGTGTTCATCGAAGGCGGAGTGAAGAATTTCAACGACGACAACACCGCGGTGAAGCGCGGCGAGATGTTCAATCCGGAGACCAACACGTGGAAAGTGCTGCCAGAAGCCGAGCGTGCGCGCCAGTACCACAGCACCGCGCTGCTGATGCCGGACGGCGCCGTGTGGGTGGCGGGGTCGAACTTCAATTCGGGCACGGGACTCGCCAACCGCGAGCTGCGCATCGAAGTGTTCGAGCCGTGGTACTTCTGCGGACGCCGGCCGGTGCTCACAGACGCGTCAAAACAGGTGAGCGTGGGACAGAGCTTCGACATCCGGACACCGGACGCGGCCTCGATCCGGCGCGTCGTGATTGTCCGGTGCGGGTCTGTGACGCACAACTTCAATTCCGATCAGCGCCACATTGAGCTGGTGTTCAAGCATGACGGCGGCGAGATTCTGATGGCCACGGTGCCCTCGAATCCCGCGGTGGCGATTCCCGGCTACTACCTGGTGTTCGTGATCGACGGCACGGGACGGCCGAGCGAGGGCAAGTTCATCCAGGTCCGGCGGGCGCGCCGCAGGTTCTTCGCGGACTTCCACGCCGGCTTCGTCAACACGGTGCTGCAGCGCATGGCCGGGGGATCATCGCCGACCGAAGATGAGGTGCGCACGCTCCGTTCGATCTTCGAGAAACCAGCGCCAGGGAGGCGCAGGCTTCCGCCCACCGATACACCGACGCACGGCGAGCATGTCGACCCCAGCGATCCGGCGCATGGACCTGGTGGTCATGGAGGCGGAGGGCACGGAGGCGGCCACGATCACTGAGGAGGCACTTGCCACTCAATGAGAATCGCAGAAACCGGCCGGTCGCCGCTCCGCAACTGAATCCGCTGCGGGGCGTCTCCGGCCGGCTGGGCGGCCACCTGGACTTCGCGGGCCCGCGCAGCGTCCTGCACAAACGTGGCGTCCATCCATCCGGTCTGCGCACTGCGGGCCTCGGCGCCACGGCCGGGGCTGGCGGTGTAGATGGATAATCCGCCGCTGGTGATCTCGGCGGGGTAGGCGGCTACGCGCGCGGCGACTGACGGCAACACGGCGTTAACGGTGCCGATTGAGGCCCGCCGTCCGTCGATCGAAAGCACGGTGTTTGGCGGCAGGTATCCGGTCCAGATCATGCGGCCCGAGCGCGGACCGCTGTACCGCGGCGGTTCCGGTTTGGGAGGCGGAGGCAAGGTCACGGGTTCTGGTGGCGGCTCAGGCTTCACCGCGGCCACAGCGGCAGGCTTCGGGGGCTCCGGGGCCGCAGGAGCGGGTGGCTCCGGCTTCGGCTCCGCCTTAGCGGCAGGCGTGTTCCTCAGGTTGATGATCCTTTGCAGCTCCTCCAGACGGGTCCGGCGTGTTTCGTTTGCCGTTGTGACCCGGCGCAGTGCTTCCTGCAACTTGAGGAGTTCGGCTTGGGGTTGCGCCGCGCTTGGAGTCCGCGCGAGGGTGGCGGGGAGGGCCGCATCCGGCTTTTCCCTGGGGGCGATAAAGCGCATGGACTCGCGCGCGGCACCGCGGCCTTCGTCGCCGGTGCGCAGGATGATCCGGACCTCGTCAGTGGTGCGAATAACGGTCCAGCTTCCCGCTGCGCGCACTGCTGGTGTGAGCGGGAGCACGGACCTCCGTTCGCCGTCCAGAATATCGAGGCGCGCCGGGCCGGACTGAAACACTGGCGAAGCGGGGTTCCAACTGACGTTGAGAAACCCGTCCTTTTCGGTGGCGCGCAGTCCGGCGCTGACATGGCGCGATTGCGGCTCCTCGACGACGGGCTTGCGTCCCCAATACCATCCGGCCCAACCGGCGCCGAACGCCGTCAGCACAACCGGGACCGACCAAAGCCAGATCGCCCGGCTGCGGCCGCGAGCCGGCGGAAAACTGAATAATTCGGCGGGCGGCGGAGGGGGCGGGTCCTCCAGGAGATCATCCTCCACTCGAGCGGCGAGAGGCACCAGCTCAAACTCCCGCATGCTGTGGTCAGTCTGCGGGTTGCCCTTGGCGGGGCGGAAGAAGAATCCAGCCCGTGTAGGACCTTCCGCCTGCGGCTTCAAGACGAGAGCGACTTGCCAGCGGAACGGAAATTGGCGGTTCCACAGGTCCACCGCTCCCGGACTCATGGCGATGTCGCCGGCGGTGCGCGAATGGTACCAGCCCACCGGGACTAGCTTCCTGAGTTCGGTGTCGGAGTTGGAAGTTTGCAGCATGTGCTGCAGGATGGTCTCGTCCTCCTCGGTGAGAGTGAAGTCTTCCGAGCGCGCCCTCTTGGGCACGGGACGGTAGGCGGTGATCCGTACTTCTTCGTCGTCGGCGCTGCCAAACAGGATTCCCCCGACGGAATCCGCGCCACGGCCGCGGGTGAAGGCGAGATTGGCGTCCTCCACGATGCGATCCATCAACAGGCGGGCGTAAGCAACCAAGGGTGTGCGGCCCGGCACATGCCAGGTGTCAAACTCAAGCTGCCGTTCCGGTTGCGCCATGATAGGCTAATGGACTCTACGATCATAGGGCAATCGATCGCGGCGTTTCAACCGTTACACTAAACAAATATGCGTTGGCTCGTTGGGTTTACGGCGTGCGTGTGCGCGGCTCAGACCCTGCCGCTGGACTGGCAGGCGGCGGTGAATCAGGTCTCGGCGGATTCGCTGAAGGGACACGTCTCGTTCCTCGCCTCCGATCTGCTGGAGGGCCGCATGACGCCGTCGCGCGGACTGGATCTGGCCGCCGAATATCTCGCATCGCAATTCCGGCGGTATGGGCTGGAGGCGGCGGGCAACCGGGGCTACTTCCACGAGACGGCGTGGAAGGTCCACGTGCCGGACCTGTCGGGCTTCGCGATGGAGCTCGTAATCGATGGCAAGCCGTATCCGATTCCAGCCGGCGAGGTGACGGTGATCAGCCCCCGCGGATTTCAATACTCGTCGGAACCGGTGGTGACCGGCACCGGCGACATCGCGGGCAAGGTGGTGTTCGCGCGGGGACCCGCCGCGGCACAGCGCCGGACAGCCGCGCTGGCCATCATCCCGGATCCCAACGGTAGGGCGTACAGCATGCTCAGCGGCGCCCGCCCGTTTCAGAACAAGCCTGACGCCAGCCGTGCGCCCGTGATCCTGGTGCATTCCAATACCCTGCCTGAGAAGGCTGAGGAGATCAAACTCACGCTGCGGCTGGCAGAACCCCGCGAGCAGCCCATGGTGATGCGGAACGTGGCCGCGATCGTCCGCGGATCGGATCCGGACCTCAGCCGCTCCTACATCGTCGCCGCCGCGCACTACGACCACATCGGACGCCTGCGCCATTCAGGCCGCGGGGACCGGCTTTTCAACGGCGCCAACGACGACGCGAGCGGCACAGCGGCACTGCTCGAGATCGCCGAGAGGATCGCCCGGATGCCGCAGAAGCCCGCCCGAAGTATTCTGTTTCTGGCGACATCGGGAGAAGAGCAGGGCTTGCTCGGTACGCGGGCCTTCTTGAGCCAGCCGCCGGTTCCGCTCGAGTCGATCGCCGCCAACGTCTGTTTCGAAGTCCTCGGGCGGACGGACATGGATGGCGGCCTCCACGAGGGCAAGCTCACGGTGACCGGAATCGATTTCACGAGCATGGGCCAGGTCTTCATTGATTCGGGCAAGGCTACTGGAATCGAAGTCTACAAGCACCCGCAGAATGAGGCCTTCTACAACCGCAGCGACAACATTGCTTTCGCGCAGCGGGGCATCCCGGCGCACACCGTGTCCAACGCGTTCATTTACCCCGACTATCACGGGGTCCGCGATGAATGGGACCGGCTGAACTACCCCAACATGGCCCGCCTCATCCGCACCATCACCGCGGCGCTGCTGCAAATCGCGAATGACCGGGAAGCGCCGCGCTGGGCCGAGATCCCGGCCACCAGCCGTTATCGCGGCGTGACCCGCGGCCAGGCGAGTTCGACACCCTGAGCGGCGAGGCTGCGCTGGAAATCTTCGAGCAAGTCTTTCGTGTTGCGGATCGCGCGGGGCCGGTGTCCGGTCTTCACCGCGTGCGCGGCGAGCGCACCGGCGGACTCGCCAATGTTCCATTCCACCGGATGGAGCCGGTAGCAGCCGTTGGTGATGTGCGTGACGCCCAAGTTCTTGCACGCCGGAATCAGGTTCTCGACGCGTTTCGGGATCAGAGCGCCGAGCGGAATCTGGAAGGGGAGCGAACTGACGTCAATGTAGTTGTCGCCGCCCGAGCTCGGATGCAGGTCGATGCGGTAGCTGCCGACTCCCACCGAGTCGGCGAACGGCGCGGCGGTGACCTCGTCGCGTGGTTTGCCCGTCGCCTTCATCCGCGCATCCGTGCCGACGTGTTCCTCGACAACGGTGAACTCAGCCTGGATCCGGCGTGATTCGCGGACGTAGGGATACATCGCAAGTCCGTCCTCGGTGCCGGTGATGTCCGGGCGGATCCGGAGTCCGCGCCAGCCTGTGCCGCCGTCCGGGCGTGGAGCCTCGGTCTGCATCCAATAGAGGAGCGACAGGCTGAGCTGTTTGCCGCGCTTGAGATGCCGCGCCGCTTCAGCATCGGGCACTCCGTGCAGATTGCCGAGCCAGTAGTCGTTCTGCGGCCAGTTGATGAGTGAAATCCCGCCCGCATAGGCTCCAGCGGCGTGGTTGCGAGGGTTGGCGATACGGCGGTAGAGGAACAGGTTGAGCGGCTCGCCGGCCGGGGATTCGGCGGTGGGATCGAAGGCGACCTCGCGTTTGGCAAGCGTCACCGGATGGGTCATATGCCAGGCCAGCAGCTTTCCCGGCCAAGCTGGTTTCATCTCGGGCACGTAGTCGCGCCAGAAGGCATACTCTTCTGGCTTGTCGATGGTATGGTTCTGGCCGGCTACGTAGTCCACCGCGAAACAAACGGTGAAGGCCTGGATGTTGGCCGGCTGGGCTTGCTCGGGCGCGTGCAGTTCGCCGGTCTGCTTGCGGGATTCGAATCCGGTGACGAATTCCGTTTTGGTCAAGGGCAGCAGATCGCCCTGTTCGGTGGCGTCGAGATAGTAGGGCGCGGCCAGCGTGACTTCGTTGCCGGTCAGGCTGCTCTTCAGGGTCACCCCGCGGACCCGGTTCGAGGCCACGTCGGCCCGCACCGGCTTGTGATGCAACAAGACCACGAGCTGGCCCCCGCTCACGTAGGGGGCAAGCATCGCCTCGAGAACTTCGAGGGACACGCGGGGCTCGTGCGTGAGGCGCGACACGAGTCCATCGCCGGGGTTGAGTTGGGCACGCGAGCGCGCGTCCACGGTCAGGCGGTAGTGGGTCCGGTAGTAATCGCGGACGTTGTTTCGATAGGCCCGGTAGAGCTGGGTGCCGCCGAAGCTTTCAATCCAGGGATGCTCGTCGGGCGGGACGGCTTGCGAGGTGAGCTGTCCGCCGATCCAGGCAGTCTCCTCGGTCATCACAACGCGCATGCCGTTGCGGAGCGCGGCCAAGGCCGCGGCGCAGCCTCCAGTGCCGCCTCCCACAATCGCGGCATCGCATGCGAGCTCGCGTGCTCGCAACAGGGTGGAGGGCATCGCCCAAAGGAGGCTTCGACGAGTGAGGGTCATTCATTCGATAATAGATTGAGTGATTCAGACCGGCCAACGCCTGGAGGCGCAAGACCTTCTCCCCGCGATCCAAAGGCTCTGGGACGTTTCGGCGCCAAAGATCCGATCCATTGAAGCCGGATATGTTCCGGCGAACGGGACTCCGGTGTTCACCGTGCGTGGACGCTACACCGCCCGCGGCTGGACGGAATGGACCCAGGGCTTCCAGTTCGGCTCGGCAATTTTGCAGTTCGACGCCACCGGTGAGCGTGAGTTCCTGGAGTCGGGCAGGCGCAGCACCGTGGAGCTGATGGCGCCGCACGTGTCGCATATCGGTGTCCATGATCACGGCTTCAACAACGTGAGCACCTACGGGAATCTGTGGCGGCTGATGCGCGAGGGCAGGCTCGAAGGCTGCCAGGCGGAGCGCGACTTCTACGAGATCGCGCTCAAGTGCAGTGCCGCGGTACAGGCCGCGCGCTGGACCCGCATCAATGGCGGCGGATTCATCTATTCGTTCAACGGGCCGCACTCCCTGTTCGTCGACACTATGCGTTCGCTGCGGTCGCTTTCGGTGGGCCACCAGTTGGGCCACGCGTTGATGGAGGAGAACGACCGGCGCGTTTCCCTGCTCCACCGGTTGATCCAGCACGCGCGGGCCACCGCTGTCCATGGCATCTGGTACGGCGAGGGCAAGGGCACCTACGACGTCCGGGGCCGGACGGCTCACGAGAGCATCTTCAACACGAACGACGGAAACTACCGGTGTCCCAGCACGCAGCAGGGATACTCGCCACACAGCACCTGGACCCGGGGACTGGCCTGGGCCATGTGTGGATTCGCAGAGCAGTTGGAGTTCTTCCGCACGGTTCCACATTCTGATTTTGAAGCCGAGGGAGGCCGCCAGGAAGTAGAGCGGCTGTTCCGCCGCGCGGCCGAGGCCACCTGCGATTTCTATATCGCCAACACTCCCGTGGATGGAGTCCCCTATTGGGACACCGGAGCGCCGGGTCTGAGCCGGATGGGCGATTACCTCGACCGTCCCGCGGATCCGTTCAACGACTGGGAGCCTGTAGACAGTTCCGCCGCCGCGATCGCCGCGCAAGGACTTCTGCGGCTCGGGCGTTATCTCGGCAACACGCAATATTGGCGCGCGGGACTCACGGTGCTGGGCACCCTGTTGGAAGAGCCTTACCTGAGCAGTGATCCGGAGCATCAGGGTCTGCTGCTGCATTCGGTCTACCACCGTCCGAACGGATGGGACCATGTCCCGGAGGGCCGCAAGGTCCCTTGTGGCGAGTCGTGCATGTGGGGCGACTATCACTTGCGCGAAGCCGCCCTGTACGTTCAGCGCGTCGCCAATGGCGATCCCTACTTGACGTTTTTCTGAGCCTTCTCGATTTTGGCCCAGGCGTCCTTGAGCGTGACGGTCCGGTTGAACACTGGCCGGTCCGCCGTGGAATCCTTGTCGACACAGAAGTAGCCGACGCGCTCGAACTGGAACAGGCTTCCGGGCGCGGCGCCTTGGACGCTGGGCTCGACTTTCGCCGTGCGCACCTGGAGAGATTCCGGATTGAGTGACGCGGTGAAGTCCTGGTCCGGATTCTCCTCGCCCGTTTCCCGGAACAGACCCTCGTAGATGCGGGCTTCCACGTCGATCGCGTGGGCGGCCGACACCCAGTGCATGGTCGACTTCACCTTGCGCCCGTCCGGCGCGTTTCCACCGCGTGTCGCGGGATCGTAGGTGCAGTGGATCTCCTGGACCTCACCCGCCGCGTCCTTGACGACACCCGTGCAGGTGACGAAATAGGCGTAGCGCAGCCGGACCTCGCGGCCTGGTGAGAGGCGGAAATACTGCTTCGGCGGATCCTCGCGGAAGTCCTCCCGCTCGATGTAGAGGACCTTGGAAAAGGGCACCTTGCGCGTGCCCGCCGACGGATCCTCAGGGTTGTTCACCGCCTCCATTTCTTCGGTCAGATCATCCGGATAGTTGGTGATCACCACCTTCAACGGATCAACGACGCCCATCACGCGGGCCGCACACAGGTTGAGGTCCTCGCGGATGGAATGTTCGAGCAGTGAGAACTCGATCATGCCGTTAGTCTTCGACACGCCGATGCGGCTGCAGAACAGGCGGATCCCTTCGGGCGTGTAGCCGCGGCGCCGCATGCCGGAAAGGGTCGGCATCCGTGGATCGTCCCAGCCGCTCACGAATCCTTCCTGGACCAGCCGGAGCAGCTTGCGCTTGCTCAGCATCGTGTTGGTGAGGTTCAGGCGGTCGAACTCGATCTGCTGGGGATGATGGATTCCGAGGTTCTCGACATACCAGTCGTAGAGCGGCCGGTGGTCCTCAAATTCGAGCGTGCAGATGGAATGGGTGATGCCCTCGATTGAGTCGCACTCCCCGTGTGCGAAGTCATACATCGGATAGATGCACCACTTGTTACCCGTGCGGTGGTGTTCAGCACGCAGAATGCGGTACATCACCGGGTCGCGCATGTTGAAGTTCGGCGACGCCATGTCGATCCTGGTGCGCAGGGTCCGCGATCCGTCAGGGAACTCGCCGGCGCGCATGCGCTCGAACAAGTCAAGGTTCTCTTCGACGTTCCGGTCGCGGTATGGGCTGTCCTTGCCCGCAGTGGTGGGGGTGCCACGATGCTCGCGGATCTGGTCCGCGGTGAGGTCACAGACGTAGGCTTGGCCCTGCTTGATCAACTGGACGGCCCACTCGTAGAGCTGGTCAAAGTAATCGGAGGCGTAAAAGAGGCGGTCCTCCCAGTCGAACCCGAGCCAGCGGACATCCTCGATGATCGATTCGACGTATTCGACTTCCTCTTTCGATGGATTGGTGTCGTCGAAACGCAGGTTGCACTTGCCACCGAACTCCCGCGCCAGTCCGAAGTTCAGGCAGATCGACTTGGCGTGGCCGATATGCAGATATCCGTTGGGCTCCGGGGGGAACCGTGTATGGACCCGTCCGCCGAACTTGCCGGTGCTGTTGTCGTCAAGGATGATGTCGCGAATGAAGTTGGAAGGCCGCGGCGCTTCAGTCTCCGCCGCGCCCGTAGCCGGCGAGGGCTCTGTGGACATGAACTCCAGTATAGCGGCGACATGAAATTCCCGGCGCTCCGGATCCGTGCTGACGCTGTGCAACCGCGAGAATACGCGTTAAGATGGATCCCATCTCCAGCTCGAACGGGGGAACCGATGGATCCGATTGTCAACGCCGTCCTGGGAGGCGGGTTCTTGCTGCTTGCTTTCGCAAGCACATTCCTGATGTTTCACTTGTGGGGCTATCCCTACGATCACGAAACGCACGTGTCCTCGGCGCCCGCGGGTCTGATGCGGGTGCACCGGCTCATCGGCTACGCCTATTTGGCCATATACGTGTTCCTGATGGCCCAGATGCTGCCCCGCCTGTGGGTCTATCAGATCGAATTTCCGGCGCGGACCGTGGCGCACCTGTCGCTTGGCATGGCGATCGGGGTGATCCTGATCGTGAAGGTCGCGATCGTCCGGTTCTTCAAGCACCTGGAATCGGCGACCGTGCCGTTCCTGGGGATCCTGCTGCTGATCTCGACCACGCTGCTGATGGGCTTGTCGCTGCCCTTCACGCTCCACGAGGAGTACCTGATGCGGACGGCATTTGGCGGCCAGTCGATCCTCGAAAAGGAGAGCCTGGACCGGGTGCGCAAGCACCTGGAGACCGCCGGGCTGACGCAACAGCTTACCCGGAACGCGCTCGCCACGCCGCGAGGGCTTCGCCACGGACGCTCGGTTCTGTCGAGGAAGTGTGTCCTGTGCCACGATCTGCGCACGATCCTGGCCCGGCCGCACACACCCGAAGCCTGGCGCCAGATTGTCGAACGTATGGCGGACCGGTCGGCGTTGTTTGAGCCGATCCCGAACGAGGAGCAGTGGGCCGTAACGGCGTACTTGATCGCGATCTCGCCGGATCTGCAGAGTTCCGTCAAACGCCTCCGCGCCGAGGAGATCAAGGCAGAAAAGGCGCAGGAGGCGGTTCGCAAGCCTCCCGTGTCCCGCGCGGCGCCGGTCAAGGCCGCCGCGGCCCAGGCTCCCGCCGTGCCGGCAGTGGACCCGGAAGCGGACCGCCGGATCTATGAAGCCAAGTGCGCCCTCTGCCATCCGTTGTCGATTGTCGAAAAGGCGCGGCCCACATCCGAAGAAGACGCGCGGGCGGTGGTCGCGCGGATGGTGAAGAACGGCATGCGGCTCCCGGAGCCGGAGATCGAAGCCGTGGTCCGGCACTTGACGCCGAAAAAGTAGCCGCTAGGCGAGAATCTCTTTGACGATGTTCCCGTGGACGTCGGTCAGCCGGAAGTCCCGCCCGGCGTACCGGTAGGTCAGCTTGGTATGATCGAATCCCAGCCGGTCCAGGATCGTCGCGTGGAGATCGTGGACATGGGTCCGTTTCTCCACAGCCTTGAACCCGAAATCATCAGTGGCGCCGTGCACGGTTCCGCCCTTGATACCGCCGCCCGCGAGCAGCGCCGTCCATCCGTGGACATTGTGGTCGCGCCCGTTGCCGAGCTTTTCCAGCCCCGAGTTCTGGATCATTGGCGTCCGGCCGAACTCGCCGCTGATGAGGATCAGCGTCTCATCAAACAGCCCGCGCGACTTGAGATCGTCCACCAACGCCGCGACAGGAGCGTCGGTGTTCCGCGCCAGCTTGGCGTGGACCCGGATGTCGTCGTGGTTGTCCCACGGCTGGCCGTTGCCCCAGAATACCTGGACCATCCGGACGCCGCGCTCGATCAACCGCAACGAGAGCAGGCACCCGCGGCCAAAATCGGAATCGCCATACCGCGCGCGGACATGTTCGGGCTCTTTGCGGATGTCGAACGCGTCGGTGGCTTCGGCCTGCAGCCGGAACGCCGCTTCCATCGACTGAACCGCCGCTTCGAGACCCGGCTGATGCCCGCCCGCGCGGTTCAGGTATCCCTGGTTCAACCGCGCCAGCAGGGCGAGCTGCTTGCGCTGCTCGGCAGGTTCCGTACCGCTCGCGTTGCGCAAGTTCGGGATCAGCTTTTCGGGTTCCAACGCCTGATTCATGATGTGGGTACCGTTGTAGCTCGACGGGAGGAATCCTGAGCTCCACAGCGACGACCCGAGCACCGGGAACCCGGGGCACAGCACGATGAATCCGGGCAGGTTCTGGTTCTCCGAGCCCAAGCCGTAGGTGATCCACGATCCCAGGGATGGCCGCCCGGCCAACTGGTGTCCGCAACTCAGCAACTGCAGCGACGGACCGTGATTGCCGTTGTTGGTCCACATCGAGCGGATCAAAGCGAAGTCGTCAATCCGCTTGCCGACCTCCGGGAAGATTTCGCTCACTTCGATGCCGCTCTGTCCGTGCTTCTTGAAGCTCCAGGGCGACCGCATCAGGTTCCCCGACGCACGGTCGGTCTTGATCTTCGGACCGGGCATCGGCTCGCCGTCATGCTTGATCAGTGCGGGCTTGGGGTCGAACGTGTCCACCTGCGACATGCCGCCGTTGGTGAACAGGAAAATCACGTGCTTGGCGCGGGGCGCGAAGTGAGGGCTGCGCACCGCGAGCGGCGCTTTGGTGTCCTTCGCCTCCAGAACTCCGCGCAGACCGAGCATGCCGAATCCGGCGCCCATAGATTGAAGAAGCAGGTCGCGTCTGTTGATCATTGCAATTCAGCCACTGCCAGTATTCTAATCCAAATCCGGCCGCCGCACTACACTATGTTTATGTGGAGCCTCGCTCTACTTCCGCTCGCCTTCCAGGCCGCGCCGCCCGGGGATCAGATCCGGAAGACTCTCGTCCGCGTGTCGGAGGAAGCAGAAGCCTTCTATCAAGCCGCCCCTCGAGTGGTGTCGCGCGAAAAGCTCTCGCACAAAGGCCGCCGCACGCCGAAGCGCTTCCAGGCGCGTCCGGGGGCCTCCGCCGCCGACATTCCGGCCGCCGGATATCATCAGCGCGAGCTTGTCTCCGAGTTCGGATTCGGATTCTTCCGGGACTCGCCAGACGACCTGCGTGAGTTCCGCCAGGTGGTGGAAGTGAACGGCCGCCCGGTGGTCAAGCCGGAAAAGGCGCGCCAGACCCTGGCCTTCAACATGACCTCGGAGAACGACCGCAGCCGCAAAAAGATGCTCGAGGATTTCGAAAAGCACGGGCTGATCGGCGCGGCATCGGATCTGTCACAGGCGATCCTTCTGTTCCGCCGCGGTAAGCTGGAACAACTGGAGTTCAGCTACGTGCGCAGCGACGTGGCGGGCGTTGACGCCGCGCTCGTCTACCGGTACAAGCAGACCTCGGGCGACGGGATGCGCGTGTACGACGACAAGGCGCTCCAGCGTCCGAAGATGGAGGGCGAGTTGTGGGTCCGGCGGCGGGACTCCGTGCCGTTGCGGATCACCTTCGACATCCTGACGGAGGAATATAAACAACCGGTCAAGCATTGGGCCGAGGTGGACTACGAGCCGAGCCGGATGCACGGGATCCTGCTGCCGGGCCGGGTCCGCTACCGGCGGTGGCTGAAGGACGAGTTGATGGTCGAGAACACCGCCGTCTACTCGGGCTACCGGATGTTCAAGGTCGAGGCCGGGATTACGTTCACTCCCGCCGAGGAAGTGAAGCCCCAGCCGTGAGCACACCGGTCATTTATCTGCATGGATTCGCATCGAGTCCGGCGTCGAAGAAGGCGCAATATTTCCTTGGCAGGTTTGGGCCGGACCGGTTCTCGATCCCGGACCTGGTGGGCGAGGACTTCTTCGGAATGACCATCACCAGCCAGTTGCGGGTTCTGGAAGGGGCGGCGGCCGGCGGTCCGGTGGATCTGATGGGGTCGAGCATGGGCGGATACCTGGCGGCTCTGTTCGCGGCGGCGAATCCGGGACTGGTGCGGCGGCTGGTGCTGCTCGCTCCCGCGTTCGATTTCACCAACCGGTGGGCGGGAGCGCTCGGCGGGGACACCGTGCGCCAGTGGCGCGAGACAGGGCGGATGGCGGTGTTCCATTACGGATGGAAGCGCACCGTCGAAGTCGGCTACGGGCTGTATGAGGATTCGCTCCGCTATCCGCCGTTTCCGGACGTGCACCAGCCCGCCCTGATTTTCCATGGCACGCGCGACAACGTGATTCCGCACACGCTCAGCCGGGAGTTCGCGCGTTTACACTCGCAGGTGGAACTTCACGAGGTGGACTCGGACCACGAGCTGATCGACGCTCTCGAACTGATTTGGGAACATTCGGAGCCCTTCCTGCGATGATACTTGCGATGGTGGTACTGGCCGTTTTCCGGGAGGAGGTCATCCCGCTGGGGGACTGGCGCGCGGATCCACGGGGTGGGGTCTTTGTTGAGTTCGACCGTCCGGCCCGGATCGCCGGGAAGCACGCGCGCCTGGAGACGCCTTCCAGGGTGGAACTAAGACTCAATAGCGAGACGATACCGGGGGCGCCGGCGCGGTCCTACAGCGGAATCGGGGATTCGCTCGGGGTTCGGAACCGGCTGTGGTGCGCGTCGGACCCGGGTCCGGCGAGACTGATCCTGACGCCGCGCGTCTTCATTTCAGAGGCCGTTGTTCAGGCGGGTGAAGCGGAATTGACGGCGGACGTGACGGTCCGCAACACTTTGGACAACACGGTGAATGTGATCGTCGAGGTCCGCAAGCCGGGCACCCCGGAGGGTCCGTCGGCGGTGGCCACCATCGGACCAGGGGTCACCCAAACAGTGGAAGTGAGGGGTAAACTAGAAGGCGTCAGGTCTGGTGAGCCTCTGGAGATCTGGGTGGAAAAGGACGAAGAAGCGATGGAAGGCGCCTACCGCTATGTAGGGCTCTTCAACGCCACCTCGGGTACCGGGAAGCGGTAGGAACTGTTAACTCTCTATGAAATTTGGAAGCGCGTTTCGTTTTCCCTTCAACTGGATATCCGCTTCACTC
>VFZX01000003.1 GCA_016871015.1 Acidobacteriota bacterium
GAGGTATTGACAATCGCGCGGAGAAGGTGTAAGGTGAAGATCGAGCCGCACCCGCCCTTGATAAGTGTCAAGCAAGAATCCAGGCTAAAGTGTCAAGGATGTGTCCGGTCGCGCATGAGGGGATCGACCCCGTAACTGCACGCTCGATTCAGGACCTCCTCCAGAGACTAACGCGCCGGGGGACGACCGTGTTACTTACGTCTCATAGCCTCGCCATCGCCGACCGGATTGCAACCCAGGTGCTGGTCCTGCGTGGGGGAAAACTCGTTTGGGATAGCAGCCTTCAGGATACGGCGGACAGCCTGGAGACGCTCTACTTCCGGCTCACCGGGCAACCACAATCGGAGGATCTGGCATGGCTGGGCTCCGGGCGATCCTGACGGCGCTGGCGCGGGTCACTGTACGGAACGTCAGGAGCACCGGATCGTTCCAGGAGAACAACTTCTTCATCCTGGGCTGCGTGCTGCTGGTACAGGCAGGTTGGTTCCTGCGCGCGTTGCTCGGGTCGATGCTGCTGCTGCCGTTGAGTACCAGCTCCACCCGCGCGATTCCACCGGTGCGGTGGGAGCTGTTCCCGCTCGATTCCCGCGAACAATGGCTGATCCGCGCCGGAGCCCTGCTGCTGAACCCGGTGGTTGTGACGGCGCTGGTGGTGATCGCGGTGATGCGGCAATTAAAGCTCGGACTGGCGCTGGTGGCCGCCGTCCTGGCGGCGCAAGCGGCGGCGGTGATCTATGACCGGTTCATTCAGGCCCGGCCCTCGATGAGGCCGTTGCGGTTTGTGCCGGCGTTCCCTGGCGCCGCGGGCCGGATCATCCAAAGCAGCTTGCGCCAACTACTATCCGTGCTCGACTTCTACGCCGCTGCAGTGATTTCCGGGCTGGCCCTGGCCTACCGGTTGTTCGCTCCGTTTCCCGACCCCGACGCGATGATGGGCGCCACGGTACTGATCGTGGTTGCCGCGCTCGGCACGTGTACGCAGTGCCTGTTCGGACTCGATGGCGCTTCGGGCGTCGAGCGGCTGCGGCTGATGCCGCTGCGTGGCTGGCGGATTCTGCTGGCCAAGGATGCCGCGTTTTTGCTGGTAGTGGCGGTCCTCACGGGTCCGCTGTCGGCGATCACCGGGTTGGCTTCGGCGCTGGCTGCATTGGCGGTTGGCCATCACTTGTCGGTGCTGCGTCCCACGCCACAGCAGCCGTGGCGGTTCACAAGCGGATCCCTGGCGGTGATGTTGCTGCAGGCTCCGCTAAGCGTGGCAGCGGGCGCGGCTGTGTACCGGGACAGCGTCTGGTGGCTGGTGCCGGCCGTGTGCATGTGGGCCGTTTCGACTGCCGTGTACGGCTGGATCTGGGATGAGGACGAGCCTCTACGCGGATAGTGCGCGCGCCGGCTCAACGCACCAGCTTCCACCCAGCCGGATCCACCCGGATCCTCCGGTTCCCCCGGTACCGGTCGTACACTTGCTCCATCTCTTCAATCGAATCAAAGTACCCGATTACGAACGCTGCCCCAAACGACTCCCCAGCCCGCACCTGCCGGCCCCCGATCTCCTCGATCATGCACACATACCCGCGCTGATGGCACCACGCCTCATGGACCACCCCCGGGTCGAGCGTCATCCCCGCCAGCCACGGACCCTCCGCTCCCGTCTTCGGATCCCGCAGCCGGTAGGCCCGGATGAACCGCTTCGGCACCGGACCCTTCCCCCGCTGGTAGAGGAACTTCGCGTCCGGCGGAAAGTCGCGCAGGAACTCGGCTGACGCCAGCCGTCCCACGTAGCTCAGGTAGATCTCGGAAAACGTGTCACCCTGATTGTGTTTGATATGCCCGGGGAGATCAATCCGTAGAAACATCGCCTCAGACGAATTCACCGCATCGATCCGGTCGGCGGAAATGAAGTAGCGCTTTCCCTCCGGAAACACGAGGGTCTGGGTCCACAGCGATCCCGTCTTGTACCCCGGCGCCGCCGTCTGATAGCGGAAGCTCTGCTCGACCGCCACGAACTCCTTCCCCCGGATCACTCGCGGACTCAACTCACGCGCCTTCGTACAGATCTGCGGACCCTCGAGCGAGCGCTTCGCAATCGAGCCGTGGAACAGGTTGTTGAACTGGTACACCATTTCCTGCGGCAGGCTCCCGCGCCAAGCCTCGTCGCTACCCGGCTCCATGATCCAGTCGACAATGTCCAGACCGAAGCCCGCGTCACGGAATCCGGTCTTCTTGTCGACGAACGACCCCGCCGCGACGCCCGACACGTAGCCCCGCTTGCGCACCGACGCATCAATCAGCGGACCCGAAATCGTGATCCGCTCGGGATCCTCGGTTATCTGGAATGCAGAGAAGAGAAGCAAAGCAATGGGCATAGGGATGTTCTGATTCTACGCGCCGGCGGCCCGTGCGGGCGAACGAAAATTCATGTAACCTTGCGCCGGGTTCCGTGTTCTTCCCAGTAGGAGGATATGATGACCAAACTGATCACCGCCACCGCCCTCACGGCCCTGACCCTGTTCGCCCGTAGCGAGACTACTGTGGCAGACGCCGCCGAGGATCTCGCCGTCATCGCCGCCCGCCTGTCTACGGATACCGAAGAAGTGGCTCACTACAACGGCGTCAGTTGGACTTCGTACGCACTGGTCCTGCGCGGCCTCCGTTCCGATGTCAATCTCTTCGCTGCCCGGTCGGCCCAGTTCGAGGAGATGCTGCCTGCGCTCCCGCCCGCCAAAGCCGTGCTGTGGAGGAACGTCGTCCTGCTTTTGCCCACGCTCACCCGTCAGGCCCAGGCGGCCACCGCGCATGCCCTCGAACATCAACACGCGACGCGAATGTTGCTCTACTCCCGGGAGTTGAGCGCTTTCAGCAAAACCGCCGCCGAGCTGGAAACGCGCCTTCGCGCGTTTCGCCACGCCAACTGAGTCACGGCCTCAGCTCAGCCTCCGGCGCGATACACTCGATCGTCATGATCACTCGCGCCGGAGCCTTCCTTCTTTTTCTCGCCGCCACTCACGCCCCCGGGATCACGGTCGACCAGATCCTCGCGTTCCGCACCGCGGCCGACCCCGAAATCTCACCCGACGGCACCCGCGTCGCCTACACCGCAGGCGGCGACATTCGCATTGTGGAGATTGCTTCGGGCAGCGATACCACCGCCGGATCCGGCGCCTCCCCGCAATGGCGGCCCGACGGCCGTGCGTTCGCCTTCCTCCGCAACCGCCAGATCTGGACTTCCGATCCGGCCGTGCAGCTCACTCAGGAACCGCGGGCCATCGAGCGCTTCGAGTGGTCACCCGACGGCAGCCGGATCGCCTACCTCATCACTTTCCCCGGATCCCGCAAGCCGAACGAGCCGACCCTCGAAGGCGTCAACAACCTGCCGCGCGGACAGATCAAGGTCGTGGACATCCGCACGAAAGCCGTCACCACGGTGACCTCGCCCGAGTACTCGGCTCTCGGCAACGCGCAGTGGTTCCCGGACGGATTCTCCTGGTCCCCTGACTCCAAGCGCCTCGCCTTCACGCACCGCCCCCACTCCAAGCCCGGCAGCCATCATTGGGGCGATCTCGCGGCCATCAACGCCGACGGCACCAGACTCGAGTTCCTCCTCAACCGCCCGGGATTCGACGGATTCCCTCGCTGGTCGCCGGTGGGTGGCGTCATCGCTTTCATCTCGACGGGACGATATGACTGGGTCCGCATCTCGAACCTCTATAGCCTCGATCTGGCCACGCGCAAGGCCCGTAACCTCTCGGCGGAATTTGACGAGAGCGTCAAGGAGTTTCACTGGCAGGCGGACGGGCGGCGGATTTTTTTCATTGCCATGCAAGGCACGGCGACGCAGTTGTTCACCGCCGATCCGCATGCGGGCGGCGTCCGCCAATTGAGCCGTGGATCTCATGTTCTCAGCCAACTCAGCATCAGCCGGGACGGGCGCACAGCCGCGTTCCTGCTGCAGCATGGCTCGCAGCCCGCCGAGGTCCACGTGTCCCCTTTGGACGCCTGGAAGCCCCGCCGCCTGTCGGGCGCCGCCGTGACTACTGGCCTGTCCCCGATCGAATCGGAAATCCTCCGCTGGAGGAGCTTTGACGGAATGGAAATCGAAGGCGTTCTGTACAAGCCCGCGAGGTACAAAACCGGAAACCCGTATCCACTTCTCGTTATCCCTCACGGCGGACCGCACAGCGTGAGCACACACGTCTTCCCCGGCGGCGCCACACGGCTGTTCACGGAGCGCGGCTGGGCCGTCTTCCTCCCGAATTTCCGTGGCAGTGGCGGATACGGCGAGCGTTTCCTGCGCGCCAACCTCTACGGCTGGGGACTCGGCGACTACCAGGATCTGATGACCGGCGTCGACCACCTGATCGCCCGCGGCATCGCCCACCCGGAACGCCTCGCCATCTCCGGCTCTTCCTACGGCGGCTACATGACCGCCTGGACCGTCTCCCAAACCTCCCGCTTCAAAGCTGCGGTCGCCGGGTGCGGGATCACCGACGTCCCCAGCTTCATGCGGACCACCGACGTACCGGACCGCTTCGCCGACTACCTCGGACTCGACGACCGCCTCTACGCCCGCCACTCGCCCATGACTTACGGCGCCAACATCACCACCCCCACCCTCATCTGGCACGGCGACGCCGACGAGCGCGTGCCCCTCATGCAGTCGCGCCACCTCTATACACAGTTGCTGAAGAACCGGACCCCCACGGAACTCGTGATCTACCATGGTGAAGCGCACGGCGCCCGCCGTGCCGATGTCCGCCGCGACCTGCTCGAACGCGAGTGGCGCTGGATCACTCGTTGGATCCAATAAGGGCTATACTGCATGCATCAGGAGATCGCTGATGGAATTCAAAACAAAACTCATCGCCCTTGTTTCGTCCCTGGCCATCTCAGGGGCCGCTCTCGCTCAGAATGTCACCGGCAGCATTGTCGGCACACTCACCGATCCCACCGGCGCCGGCGTCCCGGGCGCCACGATTACGGCGGCCAACGAAGGCACCGCAATCGAGACCAAGACGCAGTCGAACAGCTCAGGCGAGTTCATCTTTCCTGGCCTCCAGGGTGGGACCTATTCGCTTCGTGTCGAAGCCTCAGGATTCCGCTCCAACATCGCCAAGGGACTCCTTCTGCTCGCCAACCGGTCCCTCCGGCAGGACTTCGCCCTTGAAGTGGGCACCGTGCAGCAAGCGGTCGAGGTGAACGCGGCGCCGCCCGTACTCAACACCGAAAACGCGACCATCGGCAACGTGATGCAGTCCCAGCAGATCACCACGATCCCGCTGAACGGGCGTTTCCTCGACCGGCTCATCCGCATCTCGGCGGGTGTCACTACCGACAGCGCGTCGAATCCGCGTGTGGCCGGCAGCTCCTACTGGGGCGGCATGTCGTTCAACGTCGACGGCGTCGCCTTCAACGACCCCGGCAACGGCGGGGGCGCGTATTCGTTCCGTCACGGCATGTCGACCCTGCCGTCGGTCGACGCGGTGAGCGAATTCAAGATCGATTCCAACAACCAGAAGGCGGAATTCGACGGGGCGGCCGCGGTGACCATTGCCACCAAGAGCGGCACCAATGACATCCACGGAACGCTGTTCTATTTCAACCGGAACAAGGTATTCACCGCCCGGAACTTCTTCGCTCTCAACACTCCTCCCTTCAACCGCAACGAATTCGGCGGCATGGTGGGCGGGCCAATCGTCAAGAACCGGACCTTCTTCTTCGGCGGCTACGAGACCATGCGCGAGCGCTCTCCCCGCACCTTTACTTTAAGCGTCGCCACGCAGGCCATGCGCACGGGCAACTTCGCCGGACTCGCCACTCTGATCGATCCCCTGTCCGGCGTTCCATTCCCGAACAACCAGATCCCCGCCACGCGTATCGATTCGCGCGCCTCCACGCTGATCAACCGCGTCGCGCTGCCCAACACCGCCGGGCTCGGCGCCGCGGGCACGGTGAGCAACCACATCACCAATATCAAGAACGATTCCGACATCACCCGTTACTTCCTGCGTCTGGACCACAAGCTGACTGACCGCGACAACCTCTCGTTCACTGGCAACATCTCGAAGGCGTTCCCCTACTTCGTGGCACAAGCCTATCCGCAGGGCTACGGATCCTGGGACAACGGCGGCAACGACACGCGCGTCGGCAACTTCACCTGGACTCGCAACATCTCCGCCCGCGTGTTGAACGAGTTCCGCACCGGCTACACCTATCACGGCCCGGTGCGCCAGGGCATGAACCGCGACTTCGATCCGCGCAGCCTGTTCCCCGACCTGCACAGCGGACTTCCGCTCGGTGGACTCCCCGTGGTCAACATCGCGCAGCACGTCTCGATCGGCGACTATGGCGGAAGCGAGCGCGGAAAGCAGCTCACGCGCCAGATCATCGACAACCTGACGTTCATCCGCGGCAGCCACACCATCAAGACCGGCATCGACTTCGCGAACTTCCGGATGTCCTCGCCCCCAGGCGCCTTTGGCCTGGGAACCAACGTTGCCAACAACGCCGCCTTCGGCCGCTTTGATTTCAGCGGCCGCTTCACGCTCGATAGCGGCGCGGTCACGCCGGCCAACCCCTTCGCGGATTTCCTGCTTGGCTACGCGAACTTCACCTACCGCTCGACGCCCACGGCGGTGAACCTGTTCTACAACACCCGCTACAGCACCTACATCCAGGACGACTGGCAGGTAACCCCGCGGCTCACGCTCAGCCTGGGTCTCCGCTACATGGTGCAGACCACCTGGAAGGAACGCGACCGTGCGCAAGCCAACTTCGACTTCGCCACCGGCCGCCTGGTGATCCCGCGGTCGAGCCTGCCCCAGCAGGGCCAGCAGCGGCTGTTCAACGCTTATCCGATCGGCCTGGACGAGAACGCGACGATCCTTTCCGCCGACAAGAACAATTTCGCCCCGCGCGCCGGCTTTGCCTGGCGTCCGTTCGCGGGCAACAAGACGGTGGTGCGCGGCGGATTTGGCCTTTACCACAACTTCCTGCCCGTGTTCATCGGCTTCCGCCAGATGGGCTTCTCGAACCCGCCGTTCCTGCTGGCTGAGACCTTTGAGTCGACTCCGGGACGCACGCCGTCGCTCACCCTGGCGCGGCCGTTCCCCGGCGGCGGCGCGATCTCGCCGAACCCGGCGATCACGATCGTCGAGAACAAGATCCGCAACAGCGAGTCCTACCAGTGGAATTTTACGCTGGAGCGCGAGGTGCGCGGTCTGGGTCTGCGTGCTTCCTATGTCGGCAACCACAGCACGCATCTGCCGTTCTACAACTACAACATCAACCTGCCTTCGGAGATGCGCGCCGGGACGCTGCAGGCGCAGCGGCCGTATCAACCCTGGGCGGAAGTCCTGATGCTGAGGGGCGCTGGCGACTCGACGATCCACCAGTTGCAGTTGGAGGCGGTGAAGCGCTACTCGTCGGGCGTGAGCCTGCAGATTGAGTACTCGTGGAACCGGTCATTGGACAATGTCGCCATCGTCGGCGGACCCCAGAATCCGTACAACACGAGTCTCGACCGGGGCAATTCGGACCAGGTCCGGCGTCACATCTTCACCGCGGCTTACACTTATGAGCTGCCGTTCGGCCCCGGAAAGAAGTTCCTGGCCGGGGGCGGCGCGGCGGGTAAAATCGTGGGCGGATGGCAGGTGGCGGGGATCACCTACCTGCGGACCGGACAGCCCTTCTCGGTCGGCTTCAGCTCCCCCCTTGGAACCTGGTTCGCGACGCGGGTCAATGCGGCCAAGGTGGGTAACCTGCCACGTGGTGAGCGCGATATCACGCGCTGGTTTGACGCCTCGGGTTACTCGATCCCGGCCCAGTTCACGTTTGGCAATTCCGCCCGCAACCACTTGTTTGCCCCGGGCGACATCGTGTTCGACGTGAGCGTGATCAAGGACACCAAGCTCACCGAGCGGTTCACCACCCAGTTCCGGGCTGAGTTCTTCAATATGCCCAACCACGCCAACTTTGGCGGGCCGGGTGCGAACCTATCGGTTGCGGCGAGTTTGGGGCGGATTACCAGCGCGGGGGATCCGAGGCAGATTCAGTTCGGGCTGAAGTTGCTGTTTTGAGGCAGCGGTCAGCTTTCAGCTTCGATCCACGTGTGAAGAACTTCCTGGATTTGTCTGCCTGGCAAAAGGCGCATCAATCAATTGACGCTTGCCGTTTACCAGGTCACTGAGGGCTTCCCCCGCCAGGAATTGCATGGATTGACCTTGCAGCTTCGGCGTTCCGCATCCTCCGTTCCAGCAGATCTGGAATACCATCTCTTGCTCGCCCACGATCTCAAGCTCATCCGAACAACCGAATACAGCGATCTCTCCACCCGGGTGATCGAGGTCAAACGCACGCTTACAGGGCTGCTGCAAAAGCTGAGAGCTGACGGCCGATAGCTGACAGCTTTCAGAACTGACGTACCGGTTGGCCTCTTAGCTGATCAGTCCGGCCTTGCTCCGAACATCGACAGCAAGTGACTCCGGGCGGCGTCCTCGTCTTTGATCCCACGCCACTTCTCAAACACCTCTTCGGCAAGTCCGGTTGAATTCCGTACGTCAGTTTCGACCAATCTCCAGCCGCTATCGTAGTCTGCCCTTTGCCGGTCCTTCTGAAGCTGGGCGAAAGCGGTGATTACGTCGTGGAGCGCCAATTCCACAGGTGTGGGCTTATTCTTGTCTCTTGCCGTGAATCCCGTGCACATCTTGCGGTGTTCGAACATTCTTCCTAACCGGGCCCGTTGATCAGGGAACTCCCAGTGCTCCACGAAATCTTCTATAAACAGGTGGAAAGCTGCATAGTAGGCCGTCGAAATCGAGCGCCGCATTAGTGTTTGACGTTGCTCCGCGACCCCCTTATCAGCCAGAAAGCGGGCATCGCTGAGCAACTCGTCCGCTAAGCCCATGCAGGCTCCTGCAACACCGCCTGTTCCGACACACTGCGGAAATTGTGGTACGGGAACACGCCCAAGCCGGGGTAGTCCAGTTGCTGAGCCAATCCCCGCACCACCCGCGTCGCAACATCGCGGAGGCGGATCCGGGCGGCGTCGTCTGTGAGTACGATGCGGAAGAAGATGGCCCACTGGCCGCTCCAATCCTCACCGATCTCGTAGCGAATCCGCACAACGTCCGGACCGATGGACTGCTGGACACGGGCGACAGCTCCGTCGATCTCGGATTGTCTAGTCACGGCGGAGGGGAGAAACACCTTGACTTGATTCTACAACCTCCAAGGCCCGTGCGAGGCGGCCGGCCTGACAGATCGGCTCGATGTGCCGGATCTTATTTGGACGTTGGAGCCGGGATCGCCGCGCCATGGAGAGCGGCGATCCGCTCCACTTCACGGAAGCTCGCCTGGATTTTCTGATTGGCCTGGACTGCGTCACCGAGCGTGAGTACACCGACGCCGAAGCGGAGCGCGGTTCCCCAGCCCCCTTCGACATCCGCCACGGTGTCCTTAACTGCTTGAACCTTTGACAAGTCCTCGACAGCGTGAATGTGGTTGAGGTAGGCCGCGCTGAAATCGCCCGGGCAGCCGGACAGACTGATCGCACGCATCCTGGCCGTCGTGTCGCTGAGGCGCTTGGCGGATCCCGCCTCTTGGTCTTGCCTGAGGACGCGCTCGATGCAAGTGCGCTCGCGCCAACCGCATCCAGGCAGCAAGGCCAGGGTCAACAACAATAAATCGAGCCGCATTGCAAATAAATATAGCTCAGAACTGATACCGCAGCGCCAACTGGAACACCCGCGGCGGACCCGACCCGGTAATCCGACCTACATTCGGTGCCAGCAGATTTCCATTTGGATTGTCCAAATTCACCCGGTTGAACGCGTTGAACGCCTCCGTCCGGAATGTCACCCGGTGCCGCTCGGTAACATAGAAAGTCTTCACCAACCCCAGGTCCAGCACCGCCTCGCCCGGACCCGGAATCAGATTCCGCCCCGCATTCCCCAGCGTTCCCGCCGCATTCTGCCGGAACGCCGCCGGATCGTAATAGCGCGCGATCTGCTCCCCCCGCGGCCGCGACGTCGGTAAGAAGGGGTTCCCCACAAGATCCGGACGGTCCTGATTCACTCCCGTCCCCGTATTGTCACGCCCGGACACCACCGTGAAATACAGCCCGGACTCCACCGACGCGATCCCGTTCAACTCCCATCCATCAATCAGGAACCGCGCCGCTTTGGACGCGTTCCGGAGCCGCGGCAGCTCCCAGATGAACGAGCCCACGAACCGGTGGTCGATGTTATTCGACGACACCGCTTTCTCGCGGTTGAAGTCCTCTCCATCCTGCGGATTCCCAAGGTTGTCGATGTTCCGCGCCCACGTGTAACTCGCCAAGACCGTCAGTCCCCGCGTCAACCGCTTATTCGCCGTCAACTGCATCGAATGGTAGGTCATGTTGCCGTCCGAGGCATTGGGAGCAATCCCCGAGAAATCCGGGAACCGCCGCCGCTGCTGCAGGTTGCCGGGACGGCCAAACACGCCCGGATTAATCTGCGGCGATGTCTCCAGGTGATTGCCCTTGCTCGCCACGTACGCCGCCGTCACCACCCAACTGCTCCAAAGCTGGCGCTGGACACTGAAATTCCACTGCTGGACCACGGCGTTGCGGAACCCCTCCGCCCACCCGCCCACCGACACCGGACGCACGAACTCGAACGACGCCCGCGCCGAGTCCGTGCCCGGCGGGTCGAACGGGTATGGATTCCCGCCAATCGACTGGTAGGGATTCGCCATTCCCCCCGGCACCGGATTCAAATTGATGCCCAGCACGTAGCCTGGGCCCCCGCCGCCGATCTGCTGCAACGCGCGCGCTCCATAAAAGATCCCGTAGCCGCCGCGCACGCTGCTCTTGCCATCTCCGAACGGATCGTACGCGAAGCCGAACCGCGGGGCGAAATTTGCCAGCAGGTTGCCGAACCCGTACGGCTCCGGCACGCTTGGATCCTTGGCCCAGTAAACCATCCCCAGGGGCGCGCGGGGGAAGAACCTCGACTGCTGCCCCGCGCGGAACATCGCGCCCGTGCCCCGCTTGTCTGAAGGCGGAAGGAACGGATCCCAGCGCAGACCGAGGTTCAGAGTCAGCCGCCGCCGCACCTTCCAGTCGTCCTGAATGTAGAGGCTCATCTCCTGGCCGATCGGAAAGCTCTCCGCGCCCGAGCTCTGCACGACGCTGTCGGGACGCCCGATGATCAGGTCGGCCGCCGCGTCCCCCGTGATCTGGCCGCGGAATGTGATCGCCGGATCGCCCTGGAAGCGCTCCACGCGGTCCACCTTGTCGTAGCGCCACTCGCCGCCGGCCTTGATCAGGTGCGCCTGACGCGTCACAATCAGGTCGTTCTTGATGTGGAAGAAGTGGCGCTCCTGAAACAGCGGATGCCGCGTGAAGGCCTGAAAATAGCCGGTGACCGTGGTGTCGGTCGCCGCCACGGTGTCCTCGCGGTGCGCGCGAACGATCCCCGATCCGAAATCGCGCCAGCCCATGTTGCCCGGCGTGATCGCGGCCTGCTGGCGCCGGATGTTCTGCGCCGTGAAGGTGAGGCTGTTCACCATCGTGGGACTGATCAGCCACGTGTCGCCGTAGGTCCCGTTCCAGTTGCGGTAGACGATCGAGGCGAGCAGCTTCGGGATGGTGCCCACCGCCTGGCGCGTGTCGTTAAAGTTGTACAGCAGCCGCCAGAACATGCGGTGCTTCTCCGACCACTGGTGGTCGATCTTGGCGACCGCCTGATCGTCGTCGATCCCCTGGTCGCTCGCAAAGCTGAGCAGCCCGCCGGGCAAGTTCGGCAGCGGTACGAACGTCTCCATGAACTTGATCGACGGCTGGTAAATCCGGCTCGCGGGAATGATGTTGCCCGCGAATGGCTGGTTGTTGTTTGGATCGCGGACCACGCGTGGCACGCCGGAAAAGTCTCCCCGCCGCATATCCGCCGTGGGCACCGTCGATGTCGTCACGCCGGGAGCGCTGCGCTCGCGCGTCGCCTGGTAGGAACCGAAGAAGAAAGTCCGGTCGCGCCGCACAGGACCGCCCACCGTGCCGCCGAACTGGTTCCGCTTGAACGGCGGAACGCGCGTAGCGAAAAAGTCGCGCGAATTCAGCTTGTCGTTGCGCAGGTACTCGAACAGCGTCGCATGGATCTGGTTTGTGCCGGACTTGGTCACCGCGCTCACAAACACGCCCGAGTTCCGCCCCTTTTCCGCCCCGTAGCCGTTCGTCTCGATGCTGAACTCCTGTAGCGCATCGGGATTTGGAAACGGCGCCGGAGTATTGAAAAAGGGATCATGATTGTCGCCGCCGTCGAGCGCGTAGTTGTTGTTCCGGAACCCGGACCCGTTCACCGAGATCGTTTCGTTTTGCTGCTGATCGCGTCCTCCACGCCGCCCCGCGCCCGCCACCAGCAACTGCAGCGACACCGGATTGCGCCCGTTCAGCGGCAGATCCGTGATGCGGCGCGAGTCGATCACTTCGGCGATGGTCCCGTTGCGCGTTTCCACCTGCGCCGCCTGTGCGGACACCTCCACCTGCTCGGTCACCTGTCCGAGTTGCATCGAGAAATCGGCGCGCCGGTTCTCGTTCACCTGAAGCAGGATTTCGTTCTGGACGTACTCCTTGAATCCCTGCGCCTGGGCGCGCAGCGTGAACACGCCCACGGGAAGCTGCACGAGCGTGTAGCCGCCCGTGCTGTCGGTAGTGGCCTGCCGCGTGACGCCCGTCTGGACATGGGTCGCCGTGATGGCGACGCCGGGCATCACCGCTCCCGCGGAGTCCGAGGCGGTGCCAAAGAGCGTGGCGGTGCCCTGGGCAAACAGCGCGCCCGCCGAAGCTATCAAGAGCAGACTAGATTTCATAGAATCTCCACTCAGGCCTGAAGTCTTTCCCCGGAGCGCGGCCGGTCACCGCGGCCCGCACCATTTCCACGGGCATGGCATGTTCCCGCAGGACCGCGTCATGGAACTGCCGCGCCGTAATCTTCCTGGATCCCACCAACTCGCGATGCAACGCCCGGAACTGCAGCGCCCCGAGCATGTACGCGCACTGATATAGCGGACTGTAGCCATTATCCTCCACGCTGCGGCGGACTTCTCCGGCCGCGTTCTCCCGCTCGTGGCCCACCCGCTCCACCAGGAAATCCACCGCCTCGGCCGCGGTCATCTTCTCCATGTGGTAGCTCAGCGAAAAGATGATGCGCGCGCACCGGTGCATGCGCCAGAACAGCGCGCCTACGCGATCCGCGGGAGACGCGTGGAACCGCATGTCCCACAGCAGCATCTCCCAGTACAGCGCCCAGCCCTCGGTCCAAAACGGCGACCGGAACAATGACCGGTACGGCCGGTTGCGCGCATTCATGAACTGCTGGAGATGATGGCCGGGGATCACCTCGTGGAACACCGTGGCTCGCGAGAAGTGGACGTTGTTCCCGCGCATGCTCATCATCTTCTGTTCATGCGTCATTGACTCCGCCGGATAGGAAACGCTGATCGTCTCTCCACCCGTAAAGAACGGATTGATCCGCTGCTGCTCCGGCGTCATCATCCGCATGCGCCAGGTCTCGCGCGCCAGCGGCGGAATCGTGATCAGGCTGTGCTTTTCGAGGAAATCCACGGCCTCCTGCGCCAGCATCCGGATCAGCTCCGGCTGCTTGCCCGGACCCACGCCGAGCGTCTTTACATGTTCGAGAGCCTTCTTCCACTCCTCGCCGAACCCCAGCTCGCGCGACGCCTTGAGCATCTCCGCGTCACACCAGGCGAACTCCCGCCGCGCCACTTCGATCAACTCCTCGGGAGTGTACGGGATCATCTCGAACGCCAGGTCGCGGACCAGCGCCTCCCGCCCCACCGGATCTCCGGCGATCGTGTCGCGGTCCTTGATCCCAGCCACCTTTTCCCGCAGGAACGTGCCGTATCCGGCCAGGCTCTTGTCCAGCCGTGTGTAGGGATCGCGAATCCACCACGTGAACACCGGATCGTAGCCGTTGAAGAACCCGAACCAGTCGCGCAGGGCCGCGCGCAAATCCTTCGTGGCTTGCGCGGCGCGGACCGCAATCGCGGGCTTGGCCTCCGGCGCCTGTCTCTGCAACTCCGCCATCCGCTTGTCCGCGCGGTCGAGCAGCGCCGCCGCCTGTTGCGGCTCGCTCCATTCGAGATTCCGGCGCGCTTCTTCCAACCGCAACAGATCATCGAGGAAGGGAAGTAGGGACGCTATCTCCGCGTTCCGGCGCTCCCGTACCGTCGCCATGTGGACCGCGTAGTCAAGATGGTTGCGGAACAGCACCCACTCGATTTTCCCAGCCGCAGTCAGCTTATCGAACGGGATCCGCTCGATCGCGGTACGCCAGCCGCGATCGAAGGTCCGCAGCCGGTCCCAGCGGCGTGCGGAGAGCCCCAGCGGGTAGCGCCGCCGCAGCGCTTCTGAGTTTGCGCCGTACTGTTCGATCGCCAGGCGCAACGACTCCGGCGCCGGACCCAGCAGTGCGGCCAGATCCGGCACGTCGCCCACGGTGGCGCCGAGCGGCGCCGCAACCGCCGCGGCGATCCACTCCCGCCGCGTCATTTCCCGAACAGTCCAAACGTGAACACGTCGGACTCGGCGGCGATCGTCACATACTGCTTGCCCTCCACTTCAAACGTCACCGGAGAAGCGTAGAGCGTCTGACCGGTGGGGAAGTGCCAGAGGTCGGCGCCGGTTTTGGCGTCCAGCGCCACCAGGTTGCCGTCGTCATCGCCAGTGAACACGAGCCCGCCCGCTGTCGACACCGTACCGGCCCACATCGTCGCCGGACCCGGCATCCGGTACTGCCACTTGATCGCGCCCGATTTCGCATCCAGCGCCCGCAGATAGAATGCGCCCGGCTCGGTGGGAATCTGCTCGCCACCCGTGCCGCGGAATCCGGTGGATGGTACCGGATCTTTCGCTGACGTGGTGTAGGCGTCGCACTGTTCGAGCGTCACCACGTACAGCAGCCCGGTGGCCGGATTGTATGAAGGCGAATTCCAGTTCGTCGCACCGCGCACCGACGGGCAGATCCGCTTGCCGCCGGTGGTGGGCTCCATGCCCGGAACCAGGATCGGACGCCCCTTGGCATCGAGTCCCTTGGCCCAGTTCAGCCTTTCGATGAACGGGGTTCCGTGCAGGTACTCACCCGTGGCACGGTCGAGCACGTAGTAGTAGCCGTTGCGATTGGCTTGCAGCAGCAGCTTTCGGGGACGCCCCTTCCACTCCGTGTCGATCAGCACGAGCGGCTCGTTCGCGTCCCAGTCCCAGACATCGTGGGGAGTGAACTGGAAATACCATTTCATCTTGCCGGTATCGGCATCGAGCGCGACGACGGAGTCCGAGTACAGGTTGTCGCCCTTGCGGTCGCCGCCATGAAAATCCGGCCAGGGATTCCCGGTCGCCCAGTAGACGATATTCAGATCGGGATCGAACGAGCCAGTGGTCCAGGTCGGCGCGCCGCTCCATTCGGTGGGGAACCCGCCCCAAGTCTCACTACCCGGCTCGCCCTTGGCCGGCACAGTCCAGAAGCGCCACGCTTCCGATCCATCATGGACATTCAACGCGGCGACAAATCCGCGCTGTCCGGATCCGCCGCCGGCCACGCCCACCAGGATCTTGTCCTTCACCGCCAGCGGCGCGATCGAAGTCTGGTAGCCCTTCGCGTTCGACGCGTACTCATGCACCCACTGAACAGCGCCCGTCAACCGGTTCAGCGCGATCGCATGGCAGTCCGATGTCACCAGGAACACTTTGTCGCCATGGATCGCCACTCCGCGATTGACGCGTGCTGGTTTGGACTCAGCGCGATGCTGCCAGATCTTGCGTCCGGTGCGCGCATCGAGCGCGATCACGTAGTTCGAATCGGTGACGTACATCACGCCCTGGTAAACGATCGGCGACACCGCCAGCCGGCGGGCCCCCTCCACCTTGTGGACCCACTTGGCGACCAGCGACGGCACGTTCGACGCGGTGATCTGTTTCAGCGGACTGTGGCGGGTCGAGGCGTAGTCACCCGAATACGTGAGCCAGTCGCGGTTCGGGCTCTGGCGGATCTCGGCCTCGGTCACACCCACGGGCGCCGGCTTGGCCTTTGACGCCGCTTCGCGCAGGTTCAGCCTTGCAAGATACGCGAGCAGGTCAGCCCTCTGTGCGCCGGTCAGCCGCTGCTCGTAATCCGCTGGCATGAGCGACTCCCGCGCATGTTCCAGCCGCGAGATGTCCTTGCGCCACAGCATGTGCAACGCCCCGCGCGAGTCGCTGATCTGGACCGAGTAGTTGTTCCAGTTTTTCGCAACGCCTTCGAGCTTCCGCCCGTCCTTCATATGCGCGGTGATTCCCGCAAAGCCCGCTTCAATCCGTTCGCTTGGCTTGTAGATCGCTTCTTCGAGCTGCTGCACGGTGCGTTGACCAGCGTCGGAAAGATCCGGACCCAACACTCCGCCCGACCCGTGGACGGCATGGCACTTCGCGCACCCGGCCGCTCCTTGGAACAGTTCGCGGCCCTTCGCCGCATCCCCGGGAAGCTGCGCGCGGATGGCCGGCGCGCTCAGGCTGCGAACGAACGCGACCAGGCTCCACAGTTCGTCATCCTTGAAGTTCGGGAACGGCGGCATATCGGTCCCGCGCACTCCGCCACGGATGGACTGAAACATCTGACGGTCGTTCGCGCGCCGGACCTGGAGCCCGCGGACCAGGCTCGGTCCCGTCCCGCCGTTGCCCGACATGCCGTGGCAGGCGCTGCACGCGCCGCGAAAGATCTCGCCGCCTTTGGCGATCGCGGCTGGCTGTCCGGCGAGCGGATTGCGGTCGCGATCACGGTCCTGGCCCGGAAGGGCCACCGCAATAAGGAGTGCTATAAACGGAATGCGCATTACGCCTTATGATAATTTACCTGCGTAACGTGCGGCGGCGGTGGCACGTCTGGAAGAGGCGAAATGCGCAGAGCAGGACTGGTTCTATTGATCGCGGCGGTACAGCCGCTCCTTTGGGCGGAAGGGCGGAGGACGCGGTACGCTCTCATCCTGCACGATCCCCCCGTGGCGGAAGCGATCGCCGCCAAGGGATCGCACGCCGCCCTCGCCGACGCCGAAACGCGCGTGGCCGCGGCGCAACGCACGCTCGAAGCGACGCTCGACGACCGCCGCATTGCGATCACCGGCTCCGCCCGGAATGTGCTCAACGCCGTGTTCGTCGTGGCGGACGAGGGCCAACTGGACTCGCTGCGTGCGCTCCCCGGTGTCGCCCGCGTCGAAGAGATGCAGCCATTGAAGCGGCTCGCGGTCCGGGCACTGGACTTGGTCCGGATCCAGGAGGCCTGGCGCAATACCGGCGGCGAGGCCAACGCCGGGGCCGGTGTCCGGATCGCCGTGCTCGACACCGGCATCGACCAGAATCACCCGGCGTTCAGCGGATCCCGGCTCAGCGTTCCCGCCGGATATCCGCGCTGCGCCGAACCTGACTGCCGCTTCACCAACAACAAGGTGATTGCCGCGCGCAGCTACGTCGAAATGCTCGTGCTCGGCGACAATCCGGTGGACTCGCGCCCGGACGACCTCTCTGCTCGCGACCGTGTGGGACACGGCACCGCGGTCGCAATGCTCGCCGCCGGACACCGCCACGCGAGCCCACTGGGTTCGATGGCGGGCGTGGCCCCTGGCGCGCAACTGGGCAACTACAAGATCTTCGGATCGCCCGGCGTGAACGATGTTACGTTTGACGATGTGGTGATCCGGGCGCTGGATGACGCGGTCCGCGACGGGATGCATATTGCGGTGCTGTCGCTTGGCCGCCCGGCGATCTGGGCTCCACAGGACCGGGGCAACGCCTGCGACCGTCCGAACGACCGTCCCTGCGATCCCTGGGCCGATGCGGTCGACCAGGCCACTCGCGCCGGCATGACGGTTGTAGTGGCCGCGGGCAACGACGGCGATGTTGGACTGTTCGCGCCTAGCTACAACAGCATTCACACGCCGGGTTCGGTCCCCACCGCCCTGACCGTTGGATCTTCGACCAACGTGCAGCGCTACTTCTCTCAGGTGCGCGCCGCGGGCCGCGATCCGCTGCCAGCCTTGTTCGGCGACGGCCCGAGGCTCTCGAATCCGGTTCAAGGGCCGGGCCGCGATGTCGCCGCGATGACCGGTGAGGACGCTCGCGCCTGCACGCCGCTCTCGAACGCGTCACTGGCCGGCGCCATCGGGATTGTCCAGCAGGGTGGATGCTCGTTCGCCACCAAGGTGAATCATGCGCAACGCGCCGGAGCGCTCGGCGTCATCGTACAGCGGCCCGAGGGCAGCAACGCGATTTTCAAGATGACCAACCTGAAGGAGACCGGAATCCCCGCCGTGATGGTTGGATCCAATAGCGGCCGGGCGTTGCAGGACCTGCTGCGGGCAGCACCGGGCTCTCTCGTCACCCTGGACCCGGCGCTGATCACCTCAGGATTCGACGAGGACGATGTGGCCTTCTTCAGTTCCTACGGACCCGGTATCGGAGGCGGCGCCATCAAGCCGGAAGTGGTCGCACCCGGCCACGCGGTCTACATGGCCACGCAGAGCTTTGATCCCTACGGCGACATGTACTCGCCCGATGGCTTCATCGCCGCGCAGGGCACGAGCTTCGCCGCACCGGTGGCGGCCGGTGCCGCCGCTCTGTTCAAACAGCGATTCTCGGATGCCACCGCGGCGCAAGTGAAATCCGCCGTTGTGAACACCGCGCTGGCCGAGATCGGCGACTACGACCGCCAGGACCGCCGCGTCCAGGCAAGCGTCCTGGCTGTCGGCGCTGGTAAGGTAAACGCCGGTGCCGTGACCACGACGAACGTCACCGTCGAGCCCGCGGTCCTCTCGTTCGGCTATCTAACCGCAACGCTGCCCGCGATCGGTGTCCGGGTGAACAACCACACGGCCAACACGATCAACCTCACCGTCGCGATCCAGCCGCGGGGACCGGCGCCGTCGGCCACCGTCGCCGTGGACGTCACCAACTTCCAGCTCGCGGGCCGTTCGTCGCGTCAGCTCTCGTTCCAATTGCGCGGCACGCGCCCCGCGGCCGGGATCTATGAGGGCGATGTCGTAATCACGGGTGGCGCCGTCCGCCTCCGCGTTCCGTATCTCTATCTCGTCGGCGACGGCGTTCCGGACAACCTGATCCCGCTGCGTGGCTTCGATTTCGTGAGCCAGGTGGAAACGCGCATGCGGATCGCGTTCAAGGCAATCGACCGCTTCGGAGTCCCGGTGCGCGACATCAGTGTGCGATACCGCGCGACGCTCGGTGACGGATCGATCGCCGCTGCCTTTCCTCGCACGGACATGCTCGGCATCTCCGATGCCACGGTGGTGATCGGCCCGCGCGTCGGCGATCAGGAGTTCAGCGCCGAAGCGGGGAATTTGACCGTGTTCTTCCAAGGCGCCGGACGTCTGAAACCAGCGGTCCGCACCGATGGCGTTGTCAACGCGGCGAGCGGAACCGTGGGCCGCGGCGTCTCGCCTGGCTCTTACGTATCGATCTTTGGCCGCAATCTCAGCGACTCGACACGCATCGCTTCCACGCCCTGGCTGCCGCCCGCGGTCGCCGGTGTCAGTGTGAGCTTCGACGTTCCCGAGCGGCGGATCAGCGTGCCGGGCCGCGTGCACTTCGTCAGCGACGGACAGGTGAACGTCCAGGTCCCCTGGGAGCTGCAGGGACTCAACTCGGCCATCATGAAGGTCAGCATCGGGAACGCGCAGAGCGATCTTTACACGGTTCCGTTGAATGACCACTCGCCCGCAATGTTCGAATTTACCGATCCGGGAAGCGGCCGCCTGCTCGCCGCCACGCTCGACGAAAATTTCAGGATTGTAACCACTGGCAACGCGATTCCACAAGGCCGTGTGGCTCAAATATTTGCCAACGGTCTAGGACCAGTTGAGAACCGTCCTGGAACCGGAGAGCCCACTTCCAGCGAGACATTGGCCCCCTGCCGCGTGTTACCAATAGTGAGTGTCGGTGGGCGTCCAGCCGAAGTTCTCTATTGCGGATTAGCTCCTGGAAATGTGGGTCTGTACCAACTCAACGTGCGCGTACCAACCGGCATTGCCAGCGGCGTCCAACCTGTAGTGGTGACGTCGAATGGCATTGATTCCAAAACATCTAATCTTCCGGTTCAGTAGTTTTTTCCTCGCCGCGGTACTGGCCGCGCAGATTGTTCCGGATCAGTTCATTATTGAGATGGCGGAGGCGCCCGCGGCCAAAGGGGGCGTGAGCCGCGCGGCCTTGGTGGAAAAGCAGTCCTTGCGCCGGTCACTCGAAGGCCGTGGCGTCACAACGCTGGCCTCCTACGAGACACTGTTGAACGGACTCGCGATCGAGGCCCCCGGCGCAACCATCGAATCTCTCGAGTCGATGCCGGGCGTCCGCAAGGTTTATCCGGTGTACATGGTGTACCCGTCGCTCGACACCGCCACGATGATCACGCGGGTCCGCGATGCCTGGCACAGCGTCGGCGGAATGGACAAGGCGGGAGCCGGAATCAAGATCGCCATCATCGACACGGGAGTCGACCAGGATCATCCGGGCCTCAGTGATGCCTCGCTGGTGGTGCCCGCCGGATATCCAAAGGGCGGCAGCGATTCCGACCTTACCGGCGTCAGCAACAAGGTGATCGTCGCACGCAGCTACGCCACGCAGACTCCCGCCGACCGCGTGGGGCACGGAACCGGAGTCGCCATGGCCGCTGCGGGACGCCTGGTCACCGCGCCTTTCGCCGAGGTCTCTGGCGTGGCCCCGAAGGCCTTCATCGGCAACTACAAGGTCTTCACGGACAACGGCGGCGGCGCGACTACCGCGAATATCGTCCGGGCCATGGAAGACGCCGTGAACGACGGAATGGACGTGCTGAACCTGAGCCTCGGCGTCGCGCCTGCCGGCCTCCCCGGCAACGACGTCACGGTGCAAGCCGCGGCCCGGGCGGTCGAACGTGGCGTCGTGGTGGTCACTGCCGCGGGCAACGATGGCCCCGGACTCGGAACCCTGAGCACGCTTTCGGCAGGATCTCAGTCCGTGATCGCGGTAGGCGCCTCGGCGAATGGACGCCAGTTCGGCGGCGGCGTGGCGGTGAACGGCGAAAGCTATCGCGCGGTTCCCGGATCGGTGGTGCCTGCTACCCCAGTCACCGGTCCGTTAGGCGACGCGGGACTCGCCTGCGCGGCGCTTCCCGAAGGATCGCTCACCGGGCGTGTGGCGTTGATCCTGCGCGGCGAGTGCTTCTTCTCGGAGAAGCTTGATTTCGCGCAGCGCGCCGGAGCCGCCGGCGCGATTATTTATACCGATGACCGTCCCGTCGACCCGTGGACCCAAGGAACCAACCGGCTGCCCGGAGTCATGGTCAGCAACCAGGACGGGCAGCGGCTCAAGGCCATCGTCGCGGACCAGCCCGGTGTCTCCGCGGAGATCCGGTTTTCCGGTCTTTCATTTCCCCTGAATTCCGGCGTCATTACCGGCTTCTCCTCGCGAGGACCCAGCTTTGCCGACCTGATCAAGCCTGACCTCGTCGCGCCGGGCAACAACTTCTACACCGCCACCCAGGTGGTCGCGCCCCAGGGCGAGTTGTTCAACGCATCGGGATTCCGGATCACAAGCGGCACGAGCTTTGCCTCACCGCTGGTGGCGGGCGCGGTGGCCGTCGTGAAGTCTGCCCGTCCGAACCTGACGGTCGACCATCTCCGGTCGCTCGTCATCAACACCGCCGAGCCTTTCCCGGATCCAGCCGGGTTGCGGGACGCGGGCGCGGGAATGCTCAATGTCGACCGCGCGGTGCGGTCGATGATTGCCGCGGCTCCCGTGTCGGTCCACTTCGGATCCGGCCAGGGCCCGGTCGACGTGACACGCGCGATCCGCATCACGAACCTGGCTGCAGCGCCGGATACGCTGCAGGTCATCGCCGAGCCGGCTGCCGGGTCACCGGCGCCGCAGTTCTCGGACTCGAGCTTCCACGTTCCGCCGAATGGCACGGTTTCCGTCATGCTCCGATGGAGCGTCGCCGGGCTGGCGCCGGGTGAATACCGTGGCGTGATGACCGTGCAAGGAAATGCCAGCGACGTGGCCATCCGGATCCCATACGCGTACCTGGTGCGCGACTCCGTGCCCCGCTTTCTGACCGTCATCACGCCGGAACTGAACGGCACGCCCCGTGCCAGGAGCGCGGTGAACCTGTGGATCCGCGTCGGCAGCGCCTCGGGCGCGGCCATTTCCGACGTCCAGCCCAAGGTTGAAGTGATCGATGGGGGCGGCGACGTGAACGGCATTCTCTCTTTCGACCGGACGATTCCGGGGTTCTGGAGAGCGCAGGTCCGTACAGGTCCCGCGCCCGGCCTGAATTCGTTCAAGGTGTCGGCGGGGGATATCGAGGAAGCCGTGCAGTTGACGACGAATTAGGCGGTCAGAATTTCCCGGATCCGGTCGGCGATAATCAGTTCCTCGCCCGGCTTCAGGTTGTACGGAAAAACTCCCAGGCCCTTCCACGGGGGATTGAAGTACCGCATGTCGCTCGCCTCAATCGACGGCGTCCCACCCCGAAGCCGTTCGACCATCTGGGGCACGGTGACGCCCAGCTTGGCCTCGTTCCATTGCACCGACAAGCGCGGCGAGTGGGAGTAGTCGTTGTTGGTGATGTACTCCGTGGTGACGGCCGGTGCGCCCTTCAGCCGCGCGGCCAAACGGTCGAGCATCGCGTGCCATTCCTTGCGCTCAGCCTCGTGATCCTTGCCGAGATAGATTTCCAGTGCCGTGAGCAGCCCGACAATCTCCTCTTTGCCGACCTTGGCGATCCGCGCAAAGTAGTTGTGCGGTGACGCGTTGGCGTAAGCCTTCTTGACCCACTCCTTCTTGCCGAGCAACAGTCCGCTCGACTGCGGCCCGCGGATGTTCTTGCCACCCGAGAATGCCACCATGTCGACGCCCATCTTGACGAACGCCGACAAGTTGCTTGCGGGCGGGACCTCGGCCGCGGCGTCGAGAATCACCGGGACTCCGGCGGCGTGAGCGATGGCCACAACATCGGCCAACTCCACTTTGTGGCCCAGCGTGTGATGGCTCGCGACAAAGGCGACGGCAGCGGTGTTGGGTCCGATCGCCTGCTTCATCTCGTCCGCGGTCTCGACAATCACCAGCTTGACGCCCACCATCCGGAATGCGTGGTCGTACATGTTGCGATGGCGCTTCTGGATCACGATCTCGCTTTTCATGCCGGTGAGATCGGGGAGCCGCGACATCCGGGTGCGGTCGTCCCCGGCCGTGACGGCGCAGGTCGACAGGCACAGGGCGCAAGATGCGCCGTTGGTGACAAACGCAGCTTCCGCGCCCGTCAGCGCGGCGATCCGCGCTCCCACCTTGTCCTGCAACTCATGAATCGCGACGAAATTGCGCGAAGCTTCCTCCATCGCGCGCAGCACACGCGGATCCATCAGCGTTCCGCTGAGTGTGGTGATCGTGCCGACAGCGTTGATGAAGGTCCGGACACCGAGCTTCTCATAGATCGGCGCAATACCAGTCACCGGCGCGGCGAACGCGGGAACAGCCGCGGAGGAGGCAAGGACAGCGCGGCGGGATACGGATTTCGGCATGGTCAGTTCCTTCCGCACAAATCAGGCGTCCGGCACATGCCCGCGGGGCAGCCTCCGCCCATCGGCGCAGCGGGACGGCTGTCGCGCCCGCCATGAGCGGCAAAGACAGAGAGTTCCTGCTGCAAGCGCTCCGTGCCACACGAGGGACACTGCACTCCGTTCCCATTCGAGCCGCGGACCAGCTTCTCAAACCGCGTTCCGCAATCCTCGCACTTGTATTCGTAAATCGGCATATTTGCCCTCCACGCGCTATTCCAAAAGCGCTACCACGATTCTATCAATGAAGTCCCGGATCGCGGCGGAGTTGGCATTGGCGTTGTTCACCATCACGGAGAACACGATTCGCGCGCCCGAGGCGTTTTCAGCGTAGCCGGACAGAGTCCCCACGTGGCTCAGAGTGCCGGTCTTGGCGGTGATGCGGCCGTTCTTGAAATCGCGGTAGCGCAGGTAGAGCGTGCCATCAACGCCGCCCACAGGCATCAGATCCTGCCACTCGGGGCGGTCCATGAACTTCAACAGTGTGACGGCGGCGAGGGGCGAGGCAAGGGTCAGGCGCGAGAGTCCGGAACCATCCTGGAAGTTGTAGTTCTCCCCTCCGATGCCGATCTCCGTCAGGAACTTCTTCAGCTCTTCGATCCCCGCAGCGCGCGCCGGTTCCGCGCCGGTCTGCCGCGCTACTTCCCGCAGCACGACTTCCGCCTGCAGGTTCTGGCTCACCTTGTTGATCGTCTTCAGGGATTCAATTAGCGGTGGCGACACGCGGCGTGCGATCTCGCGTCCAGCCGGCAGGTCCGCGGGAGGATCCCCGGGCCAGCGGTGGCGCGCCACAGGCTCGCCGCGGATCACCACGCCTTGCCGCGTGAGCGCGTCCCGGAACGCGAACGCCGCATAGCGTGCAGGATCGTCGACAGCGAGCTCCAGCAGCGTCTCGCGGTTGAGCAGGCCGGTGAGCTCGACATGACGCCGTCCCGGCGCGCGGTGAATCGCGACCTTGTTGAGCCGTCCGCCGTCGCGCCGCAGCCGGACATCGAAGGTGAAGTAGGGCACGGCGGGGACAACGGACAATTCCGCGGGACTTCCCGGCTTCAGCTTTACTGACAGGAAGTTATCATGAACGATCAGCGCGCTCACCGGTGCTCCGTACTCGAACATCGTGTCGTCCTGGGACCAGCCATCCGGATAAGGCTCCCAAACATAGGCGGTGTCGTCACCGATCACGTCGCCGCGGACCTCCCGGATTCCCGCCCGGACCACATCCGCCGCCAATGCCTCCAGGGGCGCCAGCGGATTCCCGTTGCCACCGTTGCGCTTGTACGGGATCGGCCGGGCCGAAAGCGTCGGGTCGCCGCCTCCGGCCAGCCGCAAGTCCCCGTTTTCGTCCAGCCGCACGGTTGTCACGAAGCGGTGGTCCGGCCCCAGCCGCTTGAGCGCCAGCGCGGTGGAGAACAGCTTCGTGTTCGAAGCCGGCACGAACGTCTGTCCCGCGTTTCGCGAGAACACGACGCGCCCGGTGGCGGCATCCACCGCGTGCGCGCCCCAGTGCGCACCCTGGAGATCGGGTAGTTGCTTGAGCACCGCGGCGATCTTGTCCTCGATCGCCACGGCCAGCATCAGGCACAGCGTAAGAGTCGTCAAGCCGCCATTGTCTCAAACCCGGGCCAGGTGTGCCGATGAGGGATTCGTGAGCCGGAACGAACCGTTCGCCCAAAACGCCGCGAACCTGCTGGACGCGGCGCAAACGGCGGCGGCACAAGGCGCGGTGACCGGCTTCAGCGTCCTCATTGGTGGCGACGGAGCGATCCGGATGATCGCGGAATCGGACTGGCCGCTGGCTTCGCTCCAAGCCCACCACGGCGCGCGGATGGCATTCCGGGTCGGCCAAACGGCGGATCAGCGCATCCGGGTAGAGGGACGGGACGGCTCCCGTACCTGCCTGTTCGAGACCGCCAAACCCAGTGGCGCGGCTCGCGTCCTTCTTACCAACTCGCCCTGCTACGCCGCTACAACGTACCCGCGTCCCGGAGAAACCGCGCTGCTTCTTCCGGCGGCGTGGGATTGATATAGAATCCGGTGCCCCATTCGAATCCGGCCACTTTGGTGAGCTTCGGAATCACCTCGATATGCCAGTGGTAGTGCGACAGCGGGCCTTCCTGCAGCGGCGCCGTGTGGATCATGAAGTTGTAGGCCGGGCGTTCGAGCATCCGGTCCATCTTGCGTAGCAGCGTCTGCATGACCCAGGCCAGATTCGGATAGTCGCTGTCGGCGCCCTCAAAATGGGAATTGTGGTTCTTGGGGATGATCCAGCTCTCGAACGGGAACCGCGGCGCGTACGGCGTTACCACCAGGAAGCGGTCGCTTTCGAGGATCAGCCGCACGCCCTCGCGCGACTCCTGCCGCAGGATGTCGCAGTAGACGCAGCGCCGGCGGTGTTTCCAGTGCCGGCGTGAACCCTTGATCTCCTCGGCGACACGGCGCGGAACCACTGGCAACGCGATGAGCTGTGAGTGCGTATGTTCGATCGAAGCGCCCGCCGCCTCGCCGTGGTTCTTAAACACCATCACGTACTGAAGCCGCGTGTCCTTCTTGAGATCGGAAAAGCGCTCGCTGAACATCCAAAACATCTCTTCAACGCGCTTTTCGGGCATTGTGGCGAGCGTCAACTGGTGGTCGGGTGACTCGATGATTACCTCGTGCGCTCCCACGCCGTTCATCCGGTCGTAGATGCCCTCGCCTTCTTCGTCCAGGTGGCCTTCCACCTTGAGCGCCGGAAACTTGTTGGGCACCACGCGGATCGACCAGCCCGGTGCGTTCGCCGCGGTTCCAGCCCGGAAGGCGCGCACCTCGGGTGGCGTCTTGTCCTCATTGCCCGGGCAGAACGGACACACACGCACGCCTTGAATCACGACCGGCGAACGGATAAAGTCGGTCGGACGCCGCGACCGTTCCGTGGCGATGATCACCCACGAGCCGGTAACTGGATCCCTGCGCAGCTCTGGCAACGCCTACTCCGAACGGAACACCGAAGCGGGAAGCCCCTCGGCGTTGATCAGATTTGCCATTGGGTCGCTCGCCCACGCGTATCGCACGTGGACCGGAGCCGTCACCTGCGGACTGAACACCACGACCGTCTTGCCCTCAACCTTGGCTTCTGCGGCGTGGAACTGGCTATCCGCACCCGCGATCTCGAACCCCGTGAGATCGCCGCCTCCGCGCGCCTTCATTCCCCCGCCCACGGAATCGAACCAGACGCGCATCTTCGCGCCCTCCGTGGTGGCCTGGCGGAACCGCGGACCCGAATAGACAAGCTGCTCGCCGTATGCGATGTGGCGGGCGGCAAGCGCCAGCCGCATGCCAACGTCCTGCTTGTTCCGCGGATGGATGTCAGTGGCTTCACCGATGTCGTTGATCACCGCCATTCCGGTGCGCCGCAACTCGAGGGTCTTGTTCTGCGCTTCTTGTACGAGCACCCAATCATGCGGCGAGCCGGCCTTGGCGAAGTTGGCAAGCTGGACAAACAGAAACGGAAAATCGCCCTGTCCCCACGCGCGCCGCCAGTCGAGGATCATCGTCTCGAACAGCCGCCGGTAGAGCGGAGCTTGCACCTTGCCCGCGTTGCTTTCGCCCTGATACCAGATTGCGCCTTTGATCGTGTAGGGCGTCAGCGGATGGATCATCGCGTTGAACAGACCGGCGGGCGTGTGGGAGTGGCCGGGGCCCATGGGAGCGCCGATCCTCGGAGCATTCCGTCCGGCTCTGCGCGCTTCAGCGGCTTCCGCAACGGCCCGCTGGTAGCGCTCGTTGGCCTCGGGATAATTCTCCAGTGCCCGGTTCCACTCGGCCAGGATCGGGAACAGCGAGGAGTCGGCGTACAGGGCGCGGCGCGATGTCCATGCCTGCGCCGGAGTTCCGCCCCAGGCCGACTGGATCATTGCGAACGGCACGTTCATCTTCTTGTGCAGCGCCCGCACAAAGAAGTAGCCGACAGCGGTAAAGCTCGCGATTGTGTCGGGTGAGCAGACCATCCACTTGCCCTTGACGTCGTCTTGCGGATCGGGTGTCGTGGTGAGTGCCACCTGGAACAGGCGCAGTTGAGGATAGTTGGCGGCCGCGATCTCCTGCGCGGGATCGTTCGATGCCTTGACGCTCCACGCCATGTTGGACTGGCCGGATCCCACCCACACCTCGCCAACCAGCACGTCGCTGACCGTGATCGAGTTCTTGCCGCTGATCTTGAGATCAGCCCCGTCGGCCGAGGCTTCCATCGGCGCGAGCCAAACATGCCAGCGCCCTTTTTCATTGGCCGTGGCGCTAACGGTTTGTCCTTTGAATTGCACCGTCACCTGTTCGCCGGGATCGGCCCATCCGAAGATACGGGCCGGGGATTGGCGCTGCAGCAGCATATGATCGGAAATCAGCGCCGGCAGCCGGACGTCGGCTTGCGATGCGAGCGCACACACCGCGATCGAGAGTGGGAGTCTGAGCATGGTTACTCTCCTTTGAACAGGAAATCCGCGGACGCGGATCCTGACGGGGCCACGGTGGCCTTGGCGGTCTGCTGGCCGAGCTTCTCGTGCCACGCTTCGACCATGTATTCGCCCGGAGGCAGGTTGCCGATCTCAAACGAGCCGTCGGCCGAGGAGACAGCGAAGTAGGGGTGATCGAGCACGTGGATGTAGGCACGCATCCAGGAATGCACGTTGCACTTGACGGCGATGCCGATTTCAGGCTTGACGAACTCGCGCTGAATGGGAGGCGAGCCGGAGGGCTGGCCCTGGTTCCACTCCCGGTTCTCCCGCGGCAGCGGATGCACGTTATGGGTGACCTTGTCGCTGTTGGTCACCTCGAGCGGCTGGCCCGCCCGCATGGCGGTGACATGGGGGCGGAAGGCGCATCCATTCTGATCAAACACTACGGGAGTCTTCACCGGCTCGAACGCCTTGCCCTCGAGTCCGCTCTTGACGTGGACGAGAACATTGGCGACCGCGCCGCCCGGAGTGATGACCACGTCTTCCGCGAAGAGCTGGCCCTTCATCGTCTTCTTGCAGTCGTCGTCATCCACGTTGATCAGCTTGCGGGCGGGCTTGCGCCCCGTGAAGCTGATCTTGCCGGTGATCTTGCCGGCCGAGGCCGAATCCACCTTGAAGTAGGCAACGGGCGGCGGCTCGCTCTTGGACGCCTTTTGCGCGTCCGGACCGAGGCCGGAGCAGCCGGCCAGAATCAGCGGGATCGAGAGCCAGCCCCGCACCGGGTTAGCGCCCCTCCGCGGGCGGACCCGTCGTGGCGGGCAGCGGACCGGTCAGCGCTTCCATGAACGCCACCAGGTCGGCACGCTCCTGTTTGGTCAGGTGTTCGAGCGCCTTGATTTCTTTGTCGCGGAAGGGATTGGAATTCCCTCCGCCCACGTAGAAGTCCACCACCTCGCGCAACGTTTGAAGGCTTCCGTCATGCATGTACGGCGCCGTCGTGGCGATGTTGCGCAGAGTCGGGGTTTTGAACGCGCCCTTGTCGGCTTCCATCTTGGTGACGTTGAAGCGGCCGAGGTCCTTGAGTTCACCTTTGCTGTCGACGCCCACGCCGAGGTTATGGAACTTGTTGTCGGTAAACAGCGCGTGATCTTTTTCCACCGTGTGGCACACGGCGCAGTTGCCCTTCTTGGCATCAGAAAACACGCTGAAGCCCCGGATCGCTTCCGGCTTCATCGCCTTGGGGTCCTTGCCGTACTTCCATTTGTCGAACGGCGAGCCGCCGGCCACCACGGTACGCTCAAACGAGGCGATGGCGAACCGGATCTTTTGGAACGTCACCGGACCAGGGCCGAACGCCTTCTCGAATTCGGCGCGATAGCTTGAGTCCTCAGCCAGATTCTTTACAAGATCATCCGCCTTGTGCGCCATCTCGATCGGATTCTCGATCGGCCCACCGGCTTGATCTTCCAGGCTCGGCGAGCGTCCGTCCCAGAACTGGACTGAATTGTAGACGGCGTTGATCACAGTGGGGGCGTTGCGGTTCCCTTGCTTACCGCCCACTCCCACCGAGCCGGGCCGGATGTCCTGAAAGCCGTTCTTGGGATCGTGGCAGCTTGCGCAGGCCACGGTACCGTCCTTTGACAACCGGGTGTCGAAATAGAGACGGCGTCCGAGGGCGATCGAATCGGCCGTCGCGGGATTGTCGGCCGGAATCGGGACCGGAGGCAAACCAAGCGGAGCCTGGATCTCGATGGCTGCGCCCACTGGACGCGCGGGCGTGGACGGCTCAGCTTTTTTTTCAGGTGCGGGCGTGGTGCAGGACGCCATCAAAATGGCGGCGATTGCAAAGGTCGATTTGTTCATAGGTCCAAATCTTATTCTTGCAGCTTCTTCTGTCCCGGTTCAGCCAGGCTATAGCTCAGGAGCAATCCAACGGCGTAGACGAACAGGGCCACGGCAGCAGCGGCCGTGGCAAGCTTGACGCCGGGATTCGCGCCCGGCATGATGGTACTCAGCATGGGAGTGACCGCGGCGAACGAGGTGCCGATCATCCGTCCGCCCACATTGGCCGCGAAGCTCTCGCCAGTGCCGCGCAGGTGGACCGGATAGACGGTTGGCAGGTAGTTCCCCCAGAAGCTGAACTGGGCGACAGTCGCCAGTCCTGCGATCACCGCGCCCCACTTGAGGAACTCGAGTCCGTAGGTGTGCGCAAAGAAGAACACCGCGGGCATGAGCAGGAGCCCGGGAATCTGGAACGTGCGGATGAGCTTCTGGCGCGACACGATCCGGACCGCGAGGTAGGCCAAGATCACGCGGCCAATCAGTCCGCCGATTTCCTGGAAGGTCTGCACGGTGGGAACAATCTTATCCTGGAGCGGCCGTGCCAGTTGCGCGACTTCTGGAAGGCTGCGCACGATCTGCGGAAGCTGCTGGATCGCGCCGAACGCCGCGCCGTAGCTGCAGGCGAACATGAGCGCGGTCACGATCGTGGTCTTCCGGTAGGTGGGGGCGAACAACTCACCGATGCTCGGCCGCTTGAGAGTGCCCTTTTCGTGCTTCTCCTTCCAGGCCGGCGATTCCGGCAGGAACGGCCGGATGATAATCAGCGGAATCGCGGGAATGACGCCCGAGATCAACGTGTAGCGCCAGGCCTCGTGTCCACCGTGGACCGCGGGAAACGAACTGGCGTAGGTGACGCAGACGTAGTTGACACCCGCCACCATCAGTCCGCCGATCGAGGAGAACGCCTGCGTGTAGCCGAGCACGGTCTCGCGCTGTCTATGGTCGGGGAACAGCTCGGCGAGCCAGGCAACCGCGGCCACGAACTCCACGCACACCCCGACAAAGACGAGCGTCCGGTAGAACAGCAGCTCCATGGGCGTTGACGAGAATCCGCCGAACAGCGCGCCGAAAGCGTAGAGCAGGATGCTGACCACCAGCACCTTTCTCCGGCCGAACCGGTCCGTCAAGTACCCGCCGACGAGCCCGAAGAATCCTCCCGCGACCGCGGGGACGTAAAACAGAAGACCGAACCAATAGTTGAACTCCGGGGTGCCTGGCCGGATTCCGGCCATTTCACGAAGAGCCGGACCGATGATCAGCGGCAGCGTGAGGATCGCATAGATGTCAAAGGCGAAGCCGATGACAGCCATGACACAGATGAGCCACTCCGTGCTGGTTAGACTGCGGCGTACGTTGTTGTCCATGGAGGGTAGTCCAAAAGTGTAACACTTCGGGATCACGCGCCGGCCGGACTTGATTGGCCCGTGGAGTCTAGGCCGGCGCGCTGTCCACCCGCCGTTCAACGGCCGGGATCAGCCGCTCGGCTTCATCCGCTGGCAGTGGACGGGAGAAGAAGTAGCCTTGCGCCAGTCCGCAGTCAACAGATGCGAGATGTTCGAGTTGTTCCGCGGTCTCGACACCCTCTGCCGTGACCGCAAGCCCGAGAGTTTTCGCAAGGGTCAGCACCGCCTGGACAATACCCGCATGTTCAAGATTGTGCGGCAGGTCACACACGAACGAGCGGTCGATCTTCACCGTGTCAACCGGGAAGCGGTCCACGTAGCTCAGTGACGAGTAGCCGGTTCCAAAGTCGTCAATCTGGAGACCGACACCGAGCGTCTTGATCTCCGTGAGCACCTGTGTCACGGCCTCCGGGTCGTCGACGAGTGCCGTCTCGGTGATTTCGAGCCGTAGGCAGTCCGCAGGCAGTCCAGTCTTGTCGAGAACCGCCCGGACTTCTGAAGGGAACTCCGGCCGTTTCAATTGGCGTCCGCTCACGTTGACGCTGACGCTGAGGACGGGATCTGTACGATGCTCCCGGTGCCAACGGCAGAGCTGGCGGCAGGCCTCCTCGAGAACCCACGCGCCAATCGGGACGATCATGCCCGTCTCTTCAGCGATCGGGATGAATACGCCCGGCGGAATCATCCCGCGCGTTGGATGATTCCATCGGATTAGCGCCTCGAATCCGATCATCCGGCGCGGCGAGAGCGAGTGGACCGGCTGGTAGTGCAGACTGAACTGCCGCCGGTCTACGGCGCGGCGGAGCTCACTTTCAAGCTGAAGCCGCGCGAGCACGGCGTCGTGCATGGCCTTATCGAACACCTCGGCGCGGGCCTTGCCCAGTGCCTTGGCGCGGTACATAGCCGTGTCCGCATCCCGTAGCAGGTCGGCCGTACTCTCGTATTCACCGGATCCGATCGTGATGCCGATGCTGACGCTCGCAAAGACTTCCTGGCCGCCCAGATGATAAGGTTCGTGGAACCGGTCAAGCATCACCTGCGCGGCTCTTTGTGCCTCGGCTGCTGAGGGAACCGGATCGAGCAGCACGGCGAACTCGTCTCCGCCGAACCGCGCGGCGACAGAGGCGCCTTTGGGATTGATGCTTGGAATGCGCAGGATGTCGCGCAGCCTCTTGGCGACATCGAGCAAGAGGTCATCACCGGCGCTGTGCCCGAGGCTGTCGTTGATCACTTTGAACCGGTCCACATCGATGAACAGCAAGCCGAATGAATAGCTGCTGTCGTTGCGGGCGCGCTCCAGGCAGGCGTCGAGCCGTTCCTGGAACAGGAGCCGGTTCGGCAGGCCCGTAAGCGGGTCGGACACCTTGGACGCGGTTAAATCCGTAAGCGAGCCTGCCATCCGGTATGGCTTTCCGTTTTCGTTCCGGACTGCCGCGCCGCGGCACAGCACCCACCGGTAGGCGCCCGACCGGTGCCGCAACCGGTGCTCGCTTTCAAATGATCCTTGAGCCGCCGCCCAGTGCGTCTCCACCTCAGATTTGACTCGCGCGCTGTCCTCCGGATGAATCCGGGAAAACCACTCCTCCGGATCATCGGTCACTTCGTCTTCCAGATACCCGAGGATCTGCTTCCACCGCGCCGAGTAGAACACACGGCGGGCCCCGAAATCCCAATCCCACAGGCCATCGTTCGATCCACGGGCCGCGAGCATGTACCGCTCCTCGCTCTCCCGCAGCGCCCGGGCTGAGTGTAGCGCCTGCAACTGGGTGCCCAGCCGCGCGAGCATCACGGGAAAATTGACCGGCTTGGTGAGGTAGTCGTTCGCCCCCAGGCTCAGTGCATCGACGATGTCGCCGGTCTGGTCACAGGCGGTGACCATTACCACCGGGAGCTCGGCTGGTGAATATCGCTCCCGCATCAGCTTGAGGACATCGATTCCGCTTTGGCCGGGCATCATGACATCGAGCAGCACCAGATCGACCGTGGTGGCCCGCAGCTTTTCGAGTGCCTCAGCGCCGCTCGCGGCCAGGACAACTTGGAAACCCTGGCGTGCCAGACGCCTCTCCAGCATGTCGCGGTTGTAATCTTCGTCGTCAACGATCAGGAGCCGGTCCGGCCGGGAGGAAGTCATTCTGCAATACATCGGCGGAACCAGCGAAAATCTTTGAGGTTTGGCCAGAGCAGCTTGCGGCTGGGCCAAAACGCTGCAATCCTGATCTCATGCCTGGACCCATCAACAAAACCGTACTTGTGGCTGCCGCATTTGCTACCACGGTTTGGGGCCGCCGGATCGAGTTGATTGCCGGGCCGCCCAGCCACGGTCCGCTTGCGCACGAACACAATGCCGGGGTCCTGATCTTTGAGAAATGGCTGAACCGCGTTCCGGGCATTCAGGCCAGAGCCCACCTGAATGGGTGGCCGGCGGATCCCGCAATCATCGAGGCGGCCGATGCGGTGTTCGTCTTTTGTGACGGCTCGGAGAAACACCTGATGTTCCAACCGGGCCGCGAAGAGCTGGTGTCCAAAGCAGTCAAACGTGGAATGGGACTCGTCCTGTATCACTACGCCGTGGAGCCGCCAGCCCAGCGCGGCCATCAGGAGATGCTCAACTGGACCGGCGGATTCTTCGAACTCCGTTACTCCGTCAACCCGGTCTGGGAAGCCAGCTTCGAGCGTCTCCCCCACCACCCGGTCACCCGTGGAGTCCAGCCATTCCGGATCCGCGACGAATGGTACTTCAATATGCGGTTCCGGGATGGCATGGCCGGAATCACACCGATCCTCACCGCCGTCCCGCCGGCAGCTCTCTCCGAACGGCCCGATGGACTCCGAAGCGGCAACGCAGATGTCCGTGCCAAGTCCGGCCAGCCGCACACGGTTATGTGGGCGTTTGAGCGCCCGGGCGGCGGCCGCGGCGTGGGCTTCACCGGTGGCCACATGCATCTCAACCTCGGCGATCCAAATTTCCGCAAGGTTGTCCTGAACGCGATTGTTTGGGCTGCTGGGGGCGAGGTTCCCGCTGGCGGCGTCCCCTCCGAGGTCTCGAAAGACGACCTCATGGCCAACCTGGACCCGAAACCGGCGCGGAAGTAGCCCGGTTCTACCGGCCGTACTTCTTGAGCGCCGCCTGCAGCAGATCGTGCGGGAGCGCCTCGACCCGGTGCCCGTCACGGCCCACCATGGTCCGCGCCGCCACGATCGCGTTGATGATCGCCTCCTCGACTGACTCGACGGTGGCGTCAAAGATGGGATCCATCCGGCCATTCGGAAGCATCGAAACCGCGGGCGTGCCGGACTCGCTCGCCGCGGCCTGGTTCGCCGTCGAGAATGCGATGAAGATGTCGCCGGAGCCGTTTCCTGACGTACCGCCGGTCCGCGCGATCCCCAATGAAGCACGCCGCGCCAGCCGCTTCAACTGGTGTGGAAGCAGCGGCGCGTCCGTCGCCACCACGATGATGATCGAGCCGTCGCGGGCCGCCGGCTGTGGCGCGGGCCTCGACCTGCACGGGACCCGGTCGCATCCGACCTCCTTGCCCACTGGAACTCCGCCCGCCATCAGGTGGTCCCGCCGTCCGAAGTTGGCCTGCACCAGCGCTCCCACCGTGTATCCACCGGCGGTGAGCCTCCGCGATGCGGTGCCGATTCCGCCTTTGAATCCATAACAGCTCATTCCGGTCCCCCCGCCCACGTTCCCCTCGGCGACCCGTCCCCCCGCAGCCGCCTCGATCGCCTGCCGGACATGCTCGGGCCGGACATGGAATCCGTTGATGTCGTTCAACCAGCCATCGAACGTCTCGGCCACTACCGGCAGCGCGAAGCTCCGCTGCATCTTCCCGCGCCGGACCTGCCAGTCCACAATCGCGTCCCGCACCACACCCACGCTGTGGGTGTTGGTGATCGCCATCGGACCTTCCATGAAGCCTGATTCTTCAACCCACGTAGTCCCGGTCATCTCGCCATTCCCGTTCAGCGAAAACCAGCCCGCGAATACCGACGCTTCGGGATTCGCCGCAACCGGCAGGACCACGGTGACGCCGGTCCGCACCGGCCCTTCTCCCACCTTGAGTGGACCGTCGCCCCGGATCAGCGTCGTGTGCCCCACGGCTACTCCCGGGACATCAGTGATCGCGTTGTGGGTCCCGGGCGTGCCGTCAAACCGCGCGCCCAGGTCGCGGGCGCGGGGCTGAGCCATCGCAGCGGCAGGGATCAGGAAGAGGACAAGCAGGCGTCGCACCGTCTCATCATATACCTCAGGCCGCGCGCCGTTGGCTTACGCCCACCGTCACCTTTTGGGTTTCGAGACCAATGCAGACGACAAACCGCACCCGCCCCTGTTCGTCCCGCATCGCCGACCTCGCCCATGTCATTGGGACAGACCGGCCATCCCCCGCCCGCCAGGTCTGCTGAACGGAATCCGGCAGCTTCATGGATGCCAGCAGGAGCCACTCGCGCCGTGCACGTTCGGCCTGCTCCCCCTCCATGAACAGTTTCCAGTACGGGCGGCTCTGGATTTCGTCAAAGCCCGCCCGCATCACGTCGGCAAACGCCTGATTCACGTGCACGACCACGGCTTCGGTGTCGAAGATCACCAACGGCGCCGGACAGTGTTCCGCCATGTCGGCCACTACGCTCGCGCTGGTGTCGGTGGTGTTATCCATCGCCGCCGCCGCGCTCACCGCTTCCCGCGCCAGCGCGATGACCACCCGCCTCCCCTGCCGGTTACTGAGATGGAGTGACAACTCGATCGGCACCTGCTTCCCCGACCCGCGGAGCGCAGTCTCAAACGAAGGCTCCACCGTCGCATTGTCAGGAATCTCGCCCTTCAGGTTCAGGCTGGGTACCAGTGACTGGAGATAGACTCCCATTGCCTGCGCCGACCGGTAGCCAAACAAGTGCTCCGCCGCCGGATTCATTGCCAGGACGCGTAGCGTCGGGTCGAGCGTGACCACAGCCTCGCGCGTGAACTGCAGCGCTACACCGGCCGCGTTCTCAATCATCGACGGCATCGCCGGATTCACGGCTGGTTTGGCGGCGCTCTGCCGCTGCTCACTCGCCCGTGCTTTTCCGGACCGCACCGCTACAAAGATCGCCCCGAGCAACAATCCAATAGAAAGACCAAGAAGCGTGAACAGGTTCGCCATCCGGCTGGCCCGTTCCTTCTTAAGCGCCTGCACCGGAACGCTGCGTAGATTCAGGACCGCCGTCCGCAACTCAACGACCGCCTGCGCACCGTTTGCCCGCCAGTCAGCTTCAGCGGCCCGCGTGGCCGGCTCCGCGGTATCGGGCCTGATGGTTTCCCGGGCCCGAGCCACCCGGGCCATCCACTCATGCGCCCGGACCAGGGATTCCTCGGTCTCTCCGAGCCCTGCCGCTGCCGCGTTCACCGAAACGATCTGGCGCTGGTAGATCTCGTAGAACCGGTCCACCCGCGCACGGGCGCTGTTCCCATCGAACTTCCGGTCAGGACGCGCGCCCTGATCCTCCAGGTCCTCCATGAGATAGAAGGCGAGCGACTCCAAACGTTCCACGAGCAAAGGTGCACGCCCATCCTGGATAGGCTCGATCAGCAGCCGCATCATCGACACCCCGGTCCACAGGACCAGAATCCCCGCGCCAGCCGCGATCCAGCCCCCCGGGCCGATCCGGTTGACCAGGTTGCTCAGACTCATTCCCTAGTCTATCGGTCTGAGCGGGCAAAGGCCTTAGCGCCTTCGCACAAACGTCCGCGGCGCCACCGACACCCGCGGGATCAAAAGATGGAACGACGACCCCTGCCCCGGCTGGCTCTCCAGCTCGACGTGCCCCTGATGCTGTTCGAGAATCGATGTCACCACCGGAAGTCCAAGACCGGGCTCGACTTGGTTCTCCGAAGGCGCCGGCAGCAGGATCTTCCGCTGTCGCGGAGCATCGATTCCCAGGCCAGTGTCGGTAACCGTAATCGAGGTCCAGAATTCGCCCTTCGACGGCTCGTGGAATCCGGTTTTCAAAGTCAATCCGCCGCCTGAAGGCATCGCGTTAGTCGCATTGAGGATCAGACTCTTCACCGCCTGCTCCAGGTGATCCGGATCGCCGCGCACGATTCCCGCGTGCGGACTCAGGTCGTAGCCCAGCTTGACCTCCCCCGGAAGCAGCGCTTCAAACCTGGTGCGCGCCGATTCGAGCCACTTGTTGACGTCGACCTGCTCCCACCGGTCCGGCTTCGTGTTGCCGTAAATCTGCAACTGGCCTGCCAGGACGTTGGCGCGCTCGCCAGCGCGGCGGATCGCCTTGAGATCGAGGCGGATCGGATCCTCCTCGGCGATCGAGTCCAGCAGCAGATCCGAATAGCCATTGATCACCGTCAAGTCGTGTTGGAAACTCCGCGCGGCGGATGCTGCGATCTGCCGGGCGGCATCGGTGCCGTGCGCCGGCTCGGCTGCAGCCATCGTGGCAACCGGCGCCGGCTTGGACTCCGGCATCCGGACGCCCTCGGACTGGGGCGCCGCGGCACTGGAATCCGTACCGCCGCGTACGACGCTCGTCTCATCGATCGTCACCACCATATCCCCAGTTTTCGGCTTGGCGCTCCCGCCCACGGCCCACGGCGGCGGGTTGGCGACGGCAAACGAGGTCATCACATCGTGAGCCTCCATTTCCTTGAATCTCCGGTCCATGAACAGGTACAGCAGGAGGCCCGTGCATAACGCGCCGAACCCCAGGTTGATGGCGATGTGCTGGATCCTCGAGTCCCGCTCGTATTTCACCAGGTCCCAGGGAGCCGCGCCCACGCTGATCACCGCCGACCGGATCTCGGAAAGCGCCATGAGGATGTTCGCCCGCGCCTCGGACTCCATCCCCTTGACGTTTTCGTCCTTGACCATGCGCCGCAGTTCCCAGCCCGCCAGCGACGCCAGCGACAGGTACTCCGAAGCGCGCCGCAACGCGGGCCGCACATCGCCCATGCCCTCGGCGTTCAAGTGCAACTCTGGCATGCTGGCCTCGTAAATCTTGAGCAGCGCTTCCACCCGCTTGGCGGCCGCCGCCGGGGCCTGGAGCGGATCGCTCTTTTGCCGGTCCATCTCGTCTAACAGGGTGCGGTACAGGTTTTCGAGTCCTTCGTGGACCACCGCGGACCGGGGCGAAGGCAGCGGATCGACGAGAAGGTAGTACAGGTCCCGGCCGTTCCATCCGACGAAAAACAATCCGATTGCGAGGGTCAGAACGTGGAGCAAGCTTCCCACCACGGGGCTCGGTTTGGTCCGGGCTGGATCTGGCATTTCGGGGTTCATTGCAGTTCTACTGCTCACAGGGTACGTCGTTTGTGGAAGAATTCGAATAGGCCGCTGGGCCGGTTCTGTTCCAGTTCCGGCGGCATCTGGTTCTGGTACGTTCGTTACGCCCGCCTGGCGGGCAATCTCCGAGGCTGCCTTATATTGGAACTTTTTTCGCGCCCGGGCGCAACTACCATTTAGGATGGACGCGGATCCGATCACGGCTGAGGCGCTGCTCGAACTGGTCCGCAAGGGTTCCGCCGATGCGGCCGAACGGGCCTGGACCGCCCTCTACCGCCGTCATCAGAAGGGGATTCACCGGTTTGCGCTGCTGATGACCGGGTCGCCGGACATCGCTGAGGAGGCCGTCCAGGAAACGTTCGTCACTTTTCTCGAACTGATGCCCAGATTCGACCCCGCACGCGGAACCCTGGCCGGATTCCTCTCCGGCATCGCCCGGAACCGTGTGTTGCGGATCCTCGAACAGCGGCACCCGGGCGAGCAGCCAGTGGACTTCGATCCGGTGGATGGCGCCGGACATCCGCTCGACAACATAGTCCGGGACGGCACGGTGGACCAGGTGCGGCGCGCGGTGCTCGCATTGCCCCTCGCCTACCGCGAAGTGGTGATCCTGTGCGACCTCGAGGAGCGGCCCTATGAGGAGTCGGCGGCGATTCTCGGGTGTCCGGTGGGGACGGTCCGGTCGCGCCTGCACCGCGCGAGGAAGCTGTTGCTCGACCGGCTGGAGCCCGTGATCGCGGGCAGGGGAAAGGAGTAAGGCATGCACGACGGAGAATTTGACGAAAGCGGGAGGCTCGCCGCCGCGATGCGGCAATTGGCCGAAGCGTCGGCTGTGGATGCTCCGCCACGAGTGGAAGCGGCGGTGGTGGCTGCCTTCCGCGCAAGGCGCCGGGCAGGCAGGCGCTGGATCCCCGCCGCGGCGCTGGCGGCGGCAGCGGCCGTCCTGCTGATGGCGGTGTGGCTGCGTCCGGAAAGGCCGCCGTTCGTGCGCGAACCGGCGCCGGCCGGATTCTTCGCGATCACCCCGGGTCCGCTGATCGAGCCCTGGGAAGTGGCGCCTGTGGTCCGCGTGCGGCTGGGGCGGAGGGACGCTGAGCGGCTCGGACTGCCGGTCCAGTGGCACTCCCAGATCACCGCGATGGAAGTGGACGTATTGGTGGGCCGGGATGGAGTGGCGAAGGCCGTCCGCCTGGCGGGTTACCCTGAACAGAATTTGAAAGGAACAAAGCAATGATGAATCGCTGTTTGATGGTGGTGGTCCTGGCGTCCGGAGTGTTAGGCGCCCAGGAGCGGACCGTGAAGACCGAGGTCCGGGTGGAGACGCATACGTTCGACAAGGCGGTGCCAGCGCTGGGATCCGTACAGTTCATGGCCGCCGGACCGCTGGCCCACCAGCCCGTCGCCGGGGCGCCCTATTCGGCCGAAGGCATCACCGACCACGTGAAGACCTTGGCCGACGGCACCCGGATCACCCGCCGCAGCACGGCCCGCTATGCCCGGGACGGCAAGGGCCGGACCCGCGAAGAGCACATGATCCCCGGCATCGGCCCGTGGACCTCAGCCGAAGGAGAGCGGATCGTGACCATCTCCGATCCGGTCGCGAAAGAAGTCAATATCCTCAACGAAAAGAGCCGGACCGCGCGCCGCGTGAAGCTGCCGGGGACCGGGTCCGGCACCAGCTTCTCCCGCCGCGAGATCCGCATCGAGCGCCACTCGGTCTCGGCCGGGACTCCTCCCGCGGGATTCAGCGGCGCCTGGCTGGCGTCTGGCCCCGATGTCGGGCTGCGCACCATGGGAACACCCAAGACTGAGACCCTGCCCAACCAGACCATCGAAGGACTCGTCTGTACCGGGACACGGACCACTTATACGGTCCCTGCAGGTGAGGTTGGCAATGACCGGGCGCTGGTTACTACCGTCGAGCGTTGGGAATCGGTGGAGCTGAAGACCCTGGTCCGCAGCACGACCAAGGATCCGGAGAACGGAGAGACCACCTACCGCCTGTCTGGAATCAACCGCGCCGAGCCGGCGGCGGCATTGTTCACGGTGCCCGCCGACTACAAGCTGGATGACGGCCCGCCGGTGATGCATTTCATGGAGCGGGCGAAGTAGCGTCGACAGGACCGTCCACGACGGACGCCCCCCCTCATGATGATGGAATTCTGCCCCGGCGGCGACCTCGGCACGTATGTCAAGGAGCACGGCCCGCTCGATATCCCCGCCATCCTCGGCGTCCCAAGAGCAACGCAGGCTCTACCCGTCTGACGTTAGTCCGTCGTCGCAAAATAGGCACACCCGAGTGCGATCAAAAGGGCGTTTATGAAGTCGGACAGGAATCCGCCCACCAGAGGAACGATGAGGAACGCCTTGGGCGAATCGCCGAACCGTTCGCGCAGTTCCTCGAGCGCCGCCATGCTGTTGGCCGTGGTCCCGAACATGAATCCGCAATAGCCTGCCGCGATGAGTGCCGCATCGGAGTCGCGGCCTTGCGTGCGCCAGACAAGCCAGGAAAGCGCAAACGTGACGGGCACTTGCGCGAGCAGGATCAGAAAGACCGGCCCGGCAAGGCCGCGCAGTTCCCAATATTTCAGCGTCCACAGGGCAAGCGGAATGAACCAGGCGAGCGCCACCGAGCCAGCCGCCTGGCCCCATCCGGCGGGGAGGGCGAGAGCGGGCACCCGGGTCGAGCAGGCTCTCAGCAACGCAGCGACTATCATTGCCCCGATGTAGCCGGGCAGCGAAAAATGAATTCCGGCAACGCGGCCAGTCAGCATGAGGTTAAGGGCATGGCCGAGTCCCATCGCCACGCCGAACAACACCGAGACTCGAGCGAGAACCGCTCCCATCAGCGGTTCGTTCGCAAGCGGCGACGGCTGGGAAGCCGGAGCCGGTCGCTCCGCTGGCTCCGGTGAGCTCCGCGCGATCAGGAATGCGCCGAAAGCGCTGCTCACCACGCCCGCGAACAGGATGCCAGCGAGCGCGGATCCCATGGCCACGGAGGCTGCGCCGCGAGCACCGGCCTCCTCGAAACTCAGTCCAAAGGCCAGGCTCGTGGCCGGCCCACCGGCCAACGCCATTCCGCTAGCGGCGATTCCGAGCAGCGGGTCAAGGCCCTGCGAGCGCGCCACCGCCACGCCCGTCACGTTCTGCGCGATCGCGCCCGCGGCGAACATCGCCAATAGCCGCAGCATCGGCGCGCCGCCGCGCCGTAAGGCCTCGATGTCCAGGCTGAAGCCAATCGAGGTGAAGAAAGTGACCATAGCGAGGTTCTGAATGGTCGAGTCGACCACCAACTCGAAGTCGATGGCGCGCAAGGCGAGCGTTATGGCGGCGAGCAGAAATCCGGCGACGATCGAGGAGGGAATCGACCAGCGGCGCAGGAACACGAGCCGCGAGTGCAGTGCGTTGCCCGCGGCAATGGCGATGGCGCCCGAGCCCAAAACCCACAGGCTGTTTACGGCAAGCGTTCGCATGGGGCCTCGCGCGAGCCTCAGTGGGAGACCGCAGCGGCCGCCTTTTCGCCGAGCAGCTTCCCGGCGCGGAAACGAGCGGGAGTGAACGGCGCGATGATCCCGGGTGTGCTGCCTGTGGCGATCATTTCGGCCGTGAACTTGCCGGCCGCCGGCGCCGCCTTGAATCCGTACGTTCCCCAGCCGACGTTCATGTAGAAGCGGTCCACCTCCTCGGCGCATCCGATGATGGGTGCGAAGTCCGGTGTCATATCGCAGATGCCGCCCCACTGCCGCAGCACGCGGATGGCATGCAACTGCGGGAACAACTCGAGCGTGTAGGTGGCCATCTGCTCGAGCGTAGGCAGCGTGGCTCGCATGTTGTAGGACTGGTAGGGATCGATCTCGGCTCCGATCACGAGTTCGCCCTTGTCGGTCTGATTGACGTAGACGTGCAGTGTCGCCGAAACAATCACGTGATGTAGGAACGGCTTCAGAGGCTGCGTGACACAGGCCTGCAAAGGATAGGAGACGATCGGTAACGGCACTGACACCATGTCGGAAATCGTCGTGGCCCAACCGGCGGTGCAGTTCAACACCGTTTCGGTGGCGATCTCGCCGCGATTCGTGACGACGCTCTCAATCTTACGGCCGTTGCGCCGGATGCCCGTCACTTCGGTGTCAGTATGGATCTCGATGCCCATCCGGTCGCAGGCGCGGGCGTAGCCCCACACCACCGCGTCGTGGCGGATGACGCCGCCCGGCGGATGGTACAGCGCAGCCAGGATCGGGTAGCGGGCGCGATCGCTGAGATCCATGCCCGGGACCAGGCGGCGGATCTCGCCGAGGTCGATGAGGCGGCTGTCGACTCCCATCAATTGGTTGTTTTCAGCACGGACGCGCAAACCCACGATGCCCGCGTCTGAGTGTGCCAGCGTGAGGTGGCCGCACTGGCTGAACATTACGTTCCACCCTAGTTCCTCGGACATTTGTTCGTAGAGCTTGACCGAGGCATCGTAAAAAGGGATACCTTCGGGCGTACGGTAGTTGGAGCGCAGGATGGCGGTGTTGCGGCCGCTGTTGCCGCCGCCCAGGTAGCCCCGGTCCAGCAGCGCCACGCTACGCACGCCGTGCAACTGGCCCAAGTGGTAGGCGGTCGAAAGTCCGTGCACGCCGGCGCCCACGATGACGACATCATACCGGCGGCGGAGATCGTGAGAGCGCCACATTCGTTCTTTGCGAAGCAGGGAGAACATGCTGCTATAGAGCCTCCAGGGCGCTTGGCTCGACCGGCGTCAGATGGTACTCTTCACCCGCGTGAAGCAACGCCTCCCAAACATATTGGCCGTAGTCTCGCGCGACCAGCAGATGGAAGGCCGGGACCCCGCCACGATCGTCGCGCAGCACGATGCAATGCGTGTGGGCGAGCGAGGTCTGGCCGGAAGCTCCGTCGGGGAGCGCGCGGTCGCTCACATTCAGCGAAGTCAGCTTCGACAGAATGTCGCGCGCTCGCGGTCCGATGAGCAGAAAATCGGCGTAGACCGAGGTGACATCGATCGTATAGACGGCGCTCTGCGGGAATGCGCAATGGATCGGCGGCTTTCCGGTGAGAAGCGCGCGAGTGCGTGCCAGACGCCAGATCCGGCAGCCTACCGGTGGCGTGAGATCGCCGGCCACCGCGAACCCTTGCAGTTCGATTCTGGCGAGCCATGTGCATCGAACCAAGCCCGCCGATGCGCGGATCGGTGAGTCGGTCACTGGCGGAGCCGGCCCCCTTCCGGATCATGGAAGGCGGCCTGTTTCACCAGCGCCTGGACTAGCCGGCCGCCGCTGCGTATGGCAATTGCCGAGCCCTCCGCGGCATGATCCACCGGGACCCAGGCCATGCCGATGGTCCGCTGGCGCACCGGCGAATAGCGGGCGCTGGTGACTCGTCCCACGGGGCGGCCGCCGAGGACGACTGGCGCGCCGTCGTCAGGCAGGGTATCGTCCTGCATCTCGAAGCCGACCAGGCTCTCTCGCGGAGGCGCCTGCGAAGCCTGCGTGAGCGCGGCGCGGCCGACGAAATCGGGCTTATCGAGGCGAGCCACCCACGTCATGCCGGCATCGATCGGCGTGGTGAGGGCATCAGTGTCGACACCTACGATCACGTGTTTCTTCTCGAGCCGCAATAAGCGCTGCGCTTCGATCCCGAAGGGCCGGATATCGAATTCGGCCCCGGCCTTCATTAGAGCCTGCCAGACCTTCGGCCCTTCCTCGGCCGGGCAGTGGATCTCCCAACCCGTCTCACCCACGAAGCCGATGCGCACCAGCAGCGATCGCACACCCGCCACCTCCGCCTCCCGGCAACCCATATAGGGGAACGACTCGCTCGACAGATCGCAGTCCGTGATCTTGCGCAGCGTCTCGCGAGCCTTGGGTCCAGCCAGGTTCACGGCCGCGAAACCGGAGGTCATATTCGTGAGCCAGGCGTCCCAACCCGTGCCCGCCAGCCACCAGCGCAGCCACTGGTCGACGAACTCGAGGTTGCCAGTGGTCGTGCTGATGAAATAGCGGTCGCCGGCGAGCGCCGCGATCGTACCGTCATCGAGAATCACACCGGACTCGTCACAGATGACGGCGTAGCGCACGCGCCCCGGTTTGAGGTCCGAGAACCGGTGCGTATAGACCTTGTCGAGCAGCTTGCCTGCATCCCTTCCCTGCAGAATCAGCTTGCCGAGCGTGCTCACGTCAATGAGTCCCACGCGTTCGCGAACGGCCTGATACTCGGCCCGTACGCACGCCGTTTCGTCGCCGCTCCCGGCGCGGTAGTAGCGGGGACGCTTCCAATCGCCCATGTCGAGCCACACGGCCCCGAGTTGTTGGTGCTCGTCATGCATCGGCGTACGGCGAATGGGGTGATGGCGGGGACCCGCCAGCGCTCCCAGGCTCACCGGCGGATTGGGTGGGCGAGAAGTGGTGACGCCGGTGGCGTCCATCGAACGGCCGGTCAGTCCGGCGCAGATTTCGACGGCGGCCAGTTGGCACATCCGGCCTTGGCAGGGTCCCATGGTCGTGGTGGTGTAGCGCTTCAACGTCTCGATATGATCGAATCCTTCGCGGACGGCGCCGTCGAGATCGGCAGTGGTCACGTCGCTACAGACACACACGAACGAGCGCTTGGAAGCGCCGCCGCGGTTGGCCGGTGTGCCCGCGAGGCCGGTGCCACACACCGAACCCACGGCCGAGACATTCGGCGGCAGACCCGTGGGCAGGAAAGCTCCGTGCGCCTGGTTCCAAACGAGTTTGGCGCCCGCTTGAGCCAGTAGTCCCGCATCCGGAACGAGTGGCCCGCAAATTACCAGCAGGTCACACGGAATGCTTCCCGTATCGGTTTTCACTCCGGTAACACAGTGGCCGCCGGACGCCGAGCGAATCGCTGCTGGCTCGACCACGCCCGCGATACGTACTCCGGCGTTCTTCAAGTCCGCCACGACGCCGGCGGCTCGCGGACCGCCGCCCACCACGACGGCCGTCGCCGCGGGCTTGATGCCATGCAGCCGGATCAGCCGCTGCGCTGCCGTCGACAGCATCACGCCCGGCAGGTCGTTGTTGGCGAAAACCAGCGGTGTTTCGTATGCGCCCGCCGCTACCACGACGTGGCCGGCCCGCAAGTGAATCAGACGCTCCTTCACCGCGCCATGCGGATTGGGTTGCAGCACCCCCAGCAGATTGCCTTCGAACAGACCGAAGCAGTAGCTCCGGCTCAACACCCGGACACCAGCCTCGTTGGACACGCGCTCGCGAACTGCTGCCAGGTCTGCGGCCGATGACTGGTAGCGGGCGCGACCGCCGAGCGAAGGTTGATCGTCGATGAGCACAACACTCGCGCCCCGGCCTGCGTATTCCAGCGCCGCGGCCATACCGGAAGAACCGCCGCCCACGACGGCCACCTCCGCGTGCCACCAAGCGTGTTCGTACTCGCCTTTGATTTCGTCTACGCCAGGAGGCTCGCCCAGCCCCGCTACCGCGCGAATGTGCGGTTCCACCATGTGCCACAGTTTCAAGCTGCGGAAGACCTTGTAATACCAGCCCACCGGCATCAGGAAATCGAAGTGCTGCGCGGCGCTCAGCGCATCCGTCTCGAGAGACGGCCAGGCGTTTTGGTGCCTGACCACCATGCCCTCGCGCGCCGGGGTCACACAGGCGGGCATGTTGGGAACGCCGTTGACGTTTACCAGGCAGTTGGGACAACGTCCGGCGGCGCAGAGCAGGCCGCGCGGGCGGTGGTACTTGAAGCTCCTGCTGAAGACTCGCTGGCCCGCCCGATACAGCGCGGACCCGACGGTGTCTCCCGGCTCCGCATTGACAGAGTGGCCATCGAAATCGAACGTGCTCACTCGTTGTCCTCATCCGGAAACCAGGTTCGCTTCACTTCATTGCTTATCGTATTGCGAACCGCCTGGAGCCATTGCCGGCAGCCAGACCGGTGAAACCACCATTCCATCTGCTCGCCGGCCTGGTTTTTTTTCGTGTGCACGTAGCGGTACCACTCCTCTTGCGCCGCATCCGGCAGAGGCCGCTGCCTCACTTCGCCACCGAATCGAAACTCGTAGACGCTCCGCGGCCCGCATTGCGGACAGCGCAACTGAAATGACAAGGGAACCTCCTCGGCGGAACCGAATTCACTTTTATAGCAGATATCGCCGAGGCTCTTGCGGCAGTTGACCGCCGCTGTATACTGGACGATTGCGAGTACAGGTGGATTCGTAACGTCATGTGCGGAATCGCAGGCTATCTCCATTTCTCCGGCGAACAGGCGCCGCCCATCGGACGCGTCGTACTCTCCATGCTCGAGGCCCTCGGTTGCCGCGGACCGGACTCGGCGGGCGTGGCGCTTTGCGGGCCGCGGCACGCAGATTCGCTGGTCTTGCGCGTGAAATTAGGAGATCATGCGGACTTCGCCGCCCGGGGCGCCGATGTCGAAGCAGCCACCGCGCGTTTTCAGGCGGGCGGGTTCACACGTACCGGACCCTATCTGCGATTCACTGTGCCGGCGGCGGGGGAATTGACGGATCTGACGCGGGCTATCGAAGCGCTGTCGCCGGATATCGAAGTGGTGAGCGCGGGCACGGCCCTGGAGATCGTCAAGCAAGTAGGCTCTCCGGCGAACCTGGAGGCGACTTATCAGGTTTCCCGGTTCGAGGGAAGTCACGGGATCGGCCACACCCGCCTGTCCACCGAATCGCGCGTCGACCTCAGTCATTCACAACCGTTCTGGGGCCACGGCTGCGCGGATCTGGCGATCGTTCACAATGGCCACATCACCAACTATCATCAATTGCGACGCCGGTACGAACAGAACGGCGTCCGCTTCTATACCGAGAACGATTCCGAAATCATCGGCATCTATCTGGCGCGCCACTTGAACCAGGGCAAGAGTCTCGAATCCGGACTGCGGGCGATGTTGCGCGACATGGACGGCTCGTTCAGTTGCCTGGCGGTCACGGCGACCGAGTTGGGCTTCATCAAGGATCCGTTCGCGTTCAAGCCGCTGCTGGTCGCCGAGACGGAGCGGTTCGTGGCCGTGGCGACCGAAGAGGTGGCGATCCGCGCGGCGATCGCGGGCGATTACACGGTGCGCGAGGCGCAGGTGAGAGAGTTCAAAGTATGGCGGAGATAACCCCGCTGGCAACGGTCGAGTGCGGGCAGCGGCCCATTCGCGAAATCAACCAGGAGATCAAAGCGCTCATCGCCGCGGGCCGGACCGGGATCGAACTCGCCGGGCCAGGGGCGCGCCACAACCTCGGCGTCGGTATTGTGCAGCTGGCCCGGATCCATATCCGGGGCAGCGCGGGATATTACTGCGCCGGGCTGATCGACGGACCGGAATTCGAGGTCGACGGGAGCGCCGGCTGGGGCTTGGCCGAGTCGATGATGAGTGGCAAGGTGGTGGTGCACGGCAACGCCGGCAACGGCGCGGCGGCAGCGATCCGGGGCGGAACCGTGGTGATTCATGGCGACGCCGCGGCACGCCTCGGCGTGTCCATGAAGGGCGGGCTGGTGCTGGTGGGCGGCGACTGCGGCTATATGGCCGCTTTCATGGGCCAAAAGGGAACACTGATCGTCTGCGGCAATACGGGCGAAGCCTTCGCCGATTCCATGTACGAGACGACGTGTTTTGTCGGAGGCAAAGTGGGCGATCTCGGCACCGACGCCGTCATTGAACCTTTGTCTGAAGAAGACATCGCGATGCTCGACTCCACATTGGCCACTCATTTTTCCGCCGGAGAGCGGGCGCGGAAACCGGCGCCGCGCGCCTTCCAAAAGATCGTGGCCGGGCGAAAACTGTGGAACTTCGACAAACGCAACTGGCAGTGGTGGCGGGAGGCGCTCTAGATGGCTGATCCTATCTTGCAACAAAGCGGCATCTTCACTCCGGCCGTCATCGATGACATCCAAACCAAGGCGGCTTCAGGGCTCTACCAGATCCGTGGGTACGGGACGCTCCGCCAGCGGCGCTGGGCGACCTTCGACGATTTGACATTCCTGCCGTGCTCGCTGACGCGCATTCCCCTCGAAGGGTATCGTGAAAAGTGCACCACCGCGGTCACCCTCGGGACGCGTTACGCCAAGCGGCCCATTCAGCTCGATGTGCCGATCATGATCACGGGCATGAGTTGGGGAGCGCTCTCGCTCAATGCCAAGGTCGCCTTGGCGCGAGGAGCACGCGCGGCCGGTTCCTCCAATACTACCGGCGACGGCGGCATGCTCATGGCCGAGCGCGAAAACAGCCGCACCCTCATCTATGAGGTCTTGCCCTCGCGTTACGGCATTAACATCCATCACATGCTGATGGCCGATGGCATCGAACTCACCATCGGCCAGGGCGCAAAGCCTGGCACTGGGGGGCTGCTGTTGGGTAGCAAGGTCTCCGAGGTCATCGCGCGGCAACGCGATCTGCCCGCCGGTGTCGACCAGCGCAGTCCCGCGCGCCACCCTGACTTCCTCGGACCTGATGACATGATCGTCAAAGTTGAGGAATTGCGCGAAGCCACCAACGGAGAGGTGCCGATCTTCGTCAAGATGGGCGCCAGCCGCGTCTACGACGATGTGAAGCTCGCCGCCAAGGCGGGCGCCGACGTGATTGTGGTGGATGGGATGGAAGGCGGCACTGGCGCCTCGCCAGCGATTCTTCAGGAGCACACGGGAATCCCGACGCTCGCGGCCGTATGCGAGGCGCGCGCGGCGCTGGAGGACATGGCCTTGTACGGTGAAGTCCAACTCGTCATCGCGGGCGGCATCCGCGATGGGGTAGACGCGGCGAAAGCGATTGCACTGGGCGCCGACGCCTGTTATATCGGAACCGCCGCGCTCATCGCGCTCAATTGCAACCGCCCGCTGCATGTTGAGGACTACGCTAAGATCGGCGCCGCGCCATACGCTTGCCATCACTGCCACACCGGTCTCTGCCCGGTGGGTGTTACGACGCAGGATCCCGAACTGATGCGGCGCCTTCCGATTGACGAAGCGGCGGAGCGCGTCTCCAATCTGCTGCACGCAATGACGCTCGAAATTCAAATGCTGGCGCGCGCTTGCGGCAAGTCTGATGTGCGCCGCCTGGAACCCGAGGACATGGCTGCCCTCACGACGGAGGCGTCCGCCATCTGCGGCATCCCGCTTGCGGGCACGCGTAAGGTGTACGGCCACTGAGATCAAACCGGAGATGATCATGGACCCTCGATTGAAGGCTCAATTCACCGACAAGGGAATCCGTTTTCTGCTCTGCTCGTTCGTGGAGCTGGCGGGAACGCCGAAAGCGAAACTGGTGCCGGTGACTCATCTCGAAGACACCGCCCGTGACGGTGCCGGATTTGCGGGCTTCGCGGCGGGAGACGTCAACCAGGGGCCCCACGACACCGACATCTGCAGCGTGCCGGATTTCGGGGGGCTGGCCGTGTTGCCCTGGAAAAAGGATATTGCCTGGGTGCCGGGTAACCTGCACGTCAACGGGAGACCGTGGCCTTTCTGCCCGCGCACCACGCTGTGCCGTCACGTGGACGCGCTCGCCCAGCGCGGACTGACGCTCAATATCGGCGTCGAGCCGGAGTTCATGATTCTCGCCAAAGATGGTGAGCAAGTGCGCCCATGGGACACCCTGGACACTCTGAGCAAGCCTTGTTACGACCTCCGCGCGCTGCATCGCAATCTGGACTTGATCACAACGGTGGTGGGCGCCATGCAGGAGCTCGGCTGGCAACCCTACGCCGCCGATCACGAAGACGCCAACTGCCAGTTCGAGATCAACTGGACCTACTCGGACGCGCTTACGACCGCGGACCGCCACGTGTTTTTCAAATGGATGGTGAAGACGCTCGCCGAGCAGCGCGGCCTGTTCGCGACTTTCATGCCCAAGCCGTTCCAGCACCTCACCGGCAACGGGTCCCACTTCCATCTCAGCCTCGCATCGGCCGCGACCGGCGAAAACGTCTTCGCCGGCGAAGAAGATCCATTGGGGCTTTCGCAAACAGCGCGATGGTTTCTGGGCGGGGTGCTCCATCACGCGCGGGGGCTCGCGGCCATCGTCGCCCCAACGGTGAACAGCTACAAGCGGCTGGTCCGCCGCGCCACGCGATCGGGGGCGACCTGGGCGCCCGTCTATGTTACCTATGGCGCTTCCAACCGCACGCAGATGATCCGCGTTCCAGGACCCGGGCGCATCGAAGTGCGCGTCGTGGACGGCGCAGCCAATCCGTACCTGACTCCAGCCGCGTTGCTGGCCGCTGGACTCGACGGGATCGACCGGCAACTGGACCCAGGACCTCCGAACACGGCCAATCTATACGAGGCGTCCGAGGAGTACCTGGTCAGCCGCAAGATCGATTTCCTTCCCGCGACACTAGCGGAAGCGCTGGACGCGTTCGCAGAAGACAGCGTCCTGCGCGGCGCCCTCGGAGAAGAGTACGCCGCCTATTACCTGGCGGTGAAGCGCCGGGAGTGGAACGCTTATCACGAAAGCGTCAGCGCATGGGAGACGGACCGGTACCTGCTTCATTGCTGATGGGATCCGCTGCGCAGAACTGGGAGATCAACCAGACACTTGCGGAGGACCGGTTGCGGGGGCCACACTAGCCTTCGCCGCAGTCACCTCAACTCCGTTTGAGTTCAATAACTCCACAAACTCGCCCAAGTCTTTGGTTAGCCGCATCGGGGTGCGCTTGATTCCTGATCTCCAAAAGAAGGGCGATGCGCTGTTCGGGAGTCATCGCCATGGCGTCGGCAACATCCGCCCGCGCCGGCCTCCTGGAGGCTGTGAAAGACACGGACGACCCGCTCCATATTTTGTAGACTCGTACATCCTCAGCGGCGCTCTGCTACGCTTAGTACACGTCACAGTAGAAAAGGTGCCAAATTGGCGGTGGGCGGAATGTTGAGGCGGACCGAGGACTGAACGGGGTTCGCCGAGCCGTGTGGCCTCCATCCGATCCGGCAAGTCGATGGATGATTGATGGAGAGTGTCTGAAACAATTTCGACACAAAATGTTTTCGCGGAGCAGGCCCCTCAGGGCGTGTGCGCGATCGAGGAGCAACCGGCACGCCGGGGACGAAAGACTGCATTGAAGATCGTGCCCGGCACGGCGGTGTTGAGCGCGTTGTTGGCGCTGCAACGAAGAACAACGGTTGCAGCCGGTTTCGCGCGGAGATCGAGAGCCATCGTGTTGCTGAACGCCGGGCGCGAGGTCACCAGTGTTGCACGCGAGGTGGGAATGTCGTCCCGGCAAGTGCACAAGTGGGCCCGGCGGGCTCAAAGACTTGCCCCGGCCCGATGGCTCGCCAATTGCAAGCCGAGGGCGTGGTGGAATCCATCTCGCCTGAAACGGTCCGGCGCCTGCTCGCCAACCGCCGTCTCAAACCATGGCGTCATCATCTCTGGCTTTCGCCCAAGGTCCCGCGTGATGCGGCCTTTTGCCGCGGTTACCAATCTCAGTGATCTGTACTGCCGCGCGTTGTTGCCCCATGAGGTGGTGCTGCCGGTGGACGAGAAGACCAGCCTTCAGCCCCGCACCCGCAAAGCCAAGACACTGCCTCCGGAACCCGGCAGGCCCTCGCCTCAACCCGGCTAGCCGCCGGTGCCGGGCAAACCGGTCCGCGTCGAGCATGAATACGAGCGCAAGGGAGCACTGAATCTGTTCGCCGCTTCCGCTCCTGTCCGAAGACGCCATCCGCAGGCACTGGCCCGCCCTTGGAAAGGGCATTCAGATCAACTCCGGCACGGGAGTGAGGTGTCGGGTGTATACTGTGTGGGTCCGGAAAACCAAAACGGAAATCCCGGTTAGGTCCAATCCACGGGAACCCAGTGACGCATCTATCTATACCGGCAAGGTTGGAGCTCGTAAGTCATATTCTCTTTCACGGACGAAAAGGAGAAGACCATGATTCGCAATGTGCTGTTGCTGATTATGCTCATCGCGCCATGCGCGTTTTCGCAAGCGATCACCGCGACGCTGTTGGGTACCTTGACGGACTCGACAGGCGCCGTCGTGCCCAACGTGACGATTGTTGCCACCGAAGTGGCCACCGGCGTCACTCGCCGGACGGAAACCAATCAAGAGGGCATCTAAATCAAGAGGGCATCTACACGATTCCCTATCTCGCGCCGGGAACCTACCGGTTGGAGATGGAGGCCAAGGGGTTCAAGAAGGTGGTGCGCGATCGCGTCCAATTGACGGCCACCGTTTCCACTCGTGTCGATGCAACACTCGAACCCGGCCAGGTGAGCGAAGTGGTGGAGGTGACGGCGGAGAGTCCGATTCTGCAAACCGACCGCTCGGAAGTCGCCCGCAACTTCAACGCCAAGGCTGTAACGGAGTTGCCCCTGGTGAACCGCAGCTTTCAATCGCTTGTTGGACTGATGCCCGGCGTTGCCCCGCCGAGTGTGGACTTCACTGCTGCCGAAGACCCCCAAGGCACCACGTTCTTCCGCGCCAACGGCCAAGGCAACTCAGCGAACAACACGCAGGTGGACGGCGTCGATAACACCAACCCGACGCTCGGCTTGTCCATCTACATCCCTTCGGCGGAAGTGGTGCAGGAAGTGAATATCACCACCACGAACTACAACGCCGAGTTCGGCCGGGCTGGCGGCGCCGTGCTCAACGTGGTGACCCGCGGTGGCACCAATCAGCTTCACGGCTCTCTGTTCGAATTCAACCGCAATCGCGCGCTACGGGCCCGCAACATGTTCAATGTCGCGCCGCAGCCACAGCCAAACTTCGTGCGCAATGAGTTCGGCGGTACGCTCGGCGGCCCCATCGTCAAGAACAAGACGTTCTATTTCGGCGGCTTCCAGGGACGCACGCTGCGCCAATCGAACACGGTGACCACCACGCTCCCGGTCGACTCCTGGCGCCGAGGCGACTTCAGCGGCGTGGCCGGCCTCACCATTTACGACCCGGCGTCGGGAAACCCGGATGGCACCGGCCGGACACCTCTCGCCGGGAACCAAGTCCCCGGGTCACGAATTCATCCGCTTGTCGGCAAGTTGCTGCCCGATTTCGCGGCCCCCAATGAGCCCGGCCTGCTCAGCAATCTCATCTTCAACGTGCCGTTCCGCTACAACGGCTACTCCTACGACGGCCGCGTCGATCACGTGTTCGGGCCCAACACAAGAGGCTTCGCGAAGTTCAACTATTCGGACTACGAAGTGATCACCCGCGCCGCGCTGGGAGACCGCATTGGCGATGGCACCATCAGCACTCCGTACACCGTGACAGCGATTCTCAACTTGTCGCACAACTTCAGCCCGACGCTACTGGCGGAGTTCCGCGGTGGCTACAACCGCTACTACACGAACGTGAACGGGCTCGACCTGACGAGTGTTACCAACCAGTCTCTTGGGATCGTCAATCCGAATCCCGACTCGATCTCCTCCCAAGGCATGGCACGCATCAACATATCCGGCGGCATGCCCGGCATCGGAACTCCGGTTGTGTATCCGCTCATCAACGCCGACAACCTGTTCAACTTCGTCAACACCTGGAACAAGCAATTAGGCAGGCACACGTTCAAGTGGGGTGTGGACCTGCACCGGAACCGGATGGACCGCTTCCAGCCGCAGGGCTTGAACTTCGGGCCTCGCGGCATGTTCAATTTCAACCCGGGCACCACGGCCTTGCGCGGCGGGCCGGGACTGGGACCCTTCGGCCAGTTCGGAAACTCGTTCGCCGCTTTCCTGCTTGGAGCGCCGGATCAGACCAGCCGCACTTTCATGCCGATCACGCCGACCAATCGTCAAACCCAAGCGTTTCTCTTCTTCCACAACACGTTCCAGTTGTCGCCGAAGCTGACGCTCGACTTGGGCATGCGGTGGGAGTTGTACACGCCGATCAAGCCGCGCTACGCGGGGGGAGCGTCCAACTACGACACAGAGACGAACAGCCTGCTGGTGGCCGGCTTCGGCAGCAATAACCTCGCGAACAATATCAAGACCGACTGGAACAACTTCGCGCCAAGGGTGGGATTCTCCTACCGCCTGGGTTCGAAGAGCGTTGTCCGCGGCGGATACGGCATCAGTTACTACTCCGGCCGTTTCGGCTTCACCGGCGGCACGCTCTCCACGCAGTTCCCCGTGCTCTACAACATCCAGAATGGCGTGGAGAACGACTTCGTCGTGAATGGCACCTTCGGCGTGTTGCCTCCGGTTCCGGTGATCCCCATCCCGTCGAACGGAGTGATCAGACCGGCTCCGAACCAGGCGTTCTTCACCATGCCGCAGAACTACCCCGCGCCCATGGTGCAGAGCTACAACCTTACCATCCAGCGCGATCTGGGCTGGGGGGTGGCGTGGGACGCCGGCTATGTCGGATCGAGAGCTCGCAACATCCCCTATCAGCGCCAGTTGAACGCTGCGTTGCCGGGCTCTGGTGCGAATGGCAGACCCTTTTTCTCGAAGTTCGGCCGGACCGCCGATGTCGCTCTCCGCGCAAACGGTCTTGATAACAACTACAACTCGCTGCAGACCAACCTGAGCAAGCGCTTTTCCAACGGACTGCAATTCACTGCGGCCTACACCTACAGCAAGACCTTGGGTGTGGGCGACGATCAAGGCGGCTTCATCGTGCAGACCGACATCAACCGGAACTACGGGCCCACCGGATATGACCGCACGCACATGTTCGTGGCGAGCCACGTCTATGAACTCCCCTTCGGCAAGGGGAAGCGGTTCGTGACCGAAGGGCCAGTGGCGCAAGTGGTGGGCGGATGGCAGTTCAACGGCGTCTTCCGCAAAGTGAGTGGCGCCCCGTTCACACCCGTGGCGGACGTCACTCCGTGCAATTGTCCGGGAAACAACAACTTTGCCGACTCAGTGAATCCGGTGAAATATCTTGGCGGCACGGGACGTGGACCGCTGTGGTTCGATGTCACGGCGTTCGCGGCTCCCGGAGCCAACCGCTTCGGCAACGCTGGCCGCAATAGCCTTCGCGCGCCCGGCTTCACCACCTACGATGTGTCGATGGTCCGGAACCTGCGCTTCTCGGAAAAATTCCGCCTCGAGTTGCGTGGAGAGGCCTACAACATCTCGAACACGCCCCGTTGGGGGAATCCGACCAACAACGTGAACAACGCAAATTTCGGCCAGATTCTGGCGGCCTCGGGCGAGCGCGAACTCCAGATCGCCGTCCGCCTCACGTTCTGATGCGGAGCGGCCTGTCGATACGCAAGCGAGGTCTTCCACTCGTTTCGCAAGAGCCGGCAGGTTCGGATCGAGAGGTTGCGGAAGGCATCGCGGATGCCGGCCTTTGGAGCTTTGACCGAGGGCGATCTCCAGGATCGAAGCCACACCATTGGTGAAAATGCTATAAGTTACAAGTTCTCCGTCGAGGACCCGGCCATCTGGACCAAGCCGTGGAGCGGGGAACTCGCCTGGCCTCTCAGCGGGCAACGGCTGTTCGAGTATGCCTGCCACGAAGGCAACTACTCATTTGCGGAATATTGAAGGGGGCGCGGGTCCTCGAAGCGGATGAGCTCAAGAAGCTGTCGAAGGAGCCATGAGGATTGCATGAAGAGGATGCTGATCGTACTGGCGCTCGCGGCGGCGCCTTGGTGTTTCTGAAAGTGGGCCGCGTCCACGCTCACCACGCCTTCGGCGCGGAATTCGATCTTAATCGTCCGGTACTCCTCAAGGGCCCCCTGGTGCGCGTGGAATGGATCAGACCGCACACCTGGATTCACCTGGAACACACCGCGGAAAACGGTAAAAAGGAGATCTGGATGGTGGAAGGGGGCACGCCGAACAGCTTGCTGCGGCGCGTTCTCAAGCGCGATTCGATCAAGCCCGGGCAGGTCATCATCGTGGATGGCTACCAGTCCAAAGACCGCTCCAACCGCGCCAATGGCCGCGACGTCACGCTTCCCGACGGCCAGAAGTTCTTCCTGGGTTCTTCGGGCACCGGCGCTCCCTGCGACCAGCCCGGCAAGGACCAGCGCAAGTAAGCTTGCGTTACTTCACCACGGTCACTCGCAAATCGGATGGCGTCTCGAGCAAGCCGTCGGAGGCGATGGCGCGCAGCCAGTAAACACCGGGATCGCTGAACGTAGCCGCGGTGACAAGCTCCGCCGACGTAGCGCCAAGCGCTGGAGCCGTCCCCCGCGGCTCGAACGTGACCCGGCCTGCGGTTTCCGGCGCCCGGTAGAGGATCCATCTGATACGGAGTCCGCGGACCGCGCGTGGCGGCACGGTGACCGGTATCGGCACCGCGGGGGGCGCCGGCCCGCTCAACTGGAAATTCGTGGGCCGTCGCGGCTTTGGAATCCCGTCATCCGCAGCCGATGCGGACAACCGCAGTGGGCGGCCGGCGGAGGCCGTGGTATCGCCTTTCACCACGATGGCGGGCGGCGAGTTCGGCGGATCGGGTGGCGCGGTGTCCAGCCCGAGGTTCATCTGGATGACACCGTCGTCCACTTCCCACTCCGGTTGCAGCCATCCGTTGGCTGAGTTCGATTGGCCGTGCACCGTCAATGTCCACACCAGCCTTTTGTCCTCCGTCCAATTCGCGGGAACCTCCACCTGGAAAACAAAGCGGTTCCGCCGAGGGTAGAAATGCGTTGGCTGGCCCATGTCCGGCTGCAGGCTGAAGCGGTTATTCGTCCCCACCGGCACTTCGACTTCTTCTTCGAAATTGCGGTTCAGGTAGCCGAACCACATCACGGTTTTTCCGTTTGGAAGCTTCCGCCAACCCTCATAATACGGTTGGATGTTTTGGCCTCCGCGTATGGCATAGCCGCTGTCGGGCGGAAGAGCGCTCACCCCCAATCCCTGCCCAAGCAAGTCACCCGGAAAACATAAGACGGCCAAGAGAATCCAGCGAGCGGGCATCAGCGATTCCCCGCGACCACATTGGTCTTGTTTTGCCTTTCGCTCAGCATCTCGCGGTATTCCGCGTCGCTCAAATAGTAGTAGCTGAGCCAGGCGAAGCTCATCTCGTCGATCGAGCGCTGCCCGAATGAGACCGGATTGGAGGGGTCGGGGTTGAACCGGTTCCCCGGCGTGTTGTCGTACCACGAGGTGACGTGAATTACAGTTCCCGCCGGCACGATCGGCTGAACGTCTTCCTGATAGTGGTAGACGATGTGCCAGTTGAAGCGGAACTTGTCCACGCAACTCACCGTCTGCGCCGCCGCCCTGCCACCGCTTTGCGCGGGCGGATAGATCAGCTCCAGGCATTGCGCCTGCCCGCGGTTATGCAGGTGCGGCTGGAAGGCCGTGATCCGGGCCGGTTTCAACAGCATCGTATAGCCTTCGCTGCGGACATTCTTCGTATTCGGCGGAATGTCGATGTCCTCGTTGTCGCCCACGTGTGCCATGATCAAGAGCCGTTTGGGTACGTAGTTTTCCGGATATAAACGGATTCCCACGTAAATGTCGGCCGGCGTATCCGTCCCGTTGGAATGCAAGTGGGCGTTCATGACCACCCGTGTGCCCACCTTCAGCAACCGTCCGGTGCCTTCCGGAAAGATGTCGCCAAACTTGCCGACGGCGTATTCTTCCAGCAGCCCGCGCTCCTCGCCGCCGGCCCCATCCGGAGTGTGAACGTAAGACACCGCGTGATGCACGACCGCCGCACCCTTGGACGGCTTGACCTCCACCGCCCGTATGTAGCGGTCCGTTTTGAGACCCAGATCCTCCATCGCCAGGTCCACCCATTGGTCGGGAGCCTTGGCCTTGACGATGACCTCTTTCCTCAGCTTGATGACGATATCGGGCTCACCAATGTGCCAGCGTGTGCCATCGTCGAATTGGCGCGGCGGAGGCATGTCCGCCGGATCGCCCGCGGGGGCGCCTCCATCGGCCCAATCGGCGATCAATTTGATATCTGCCTGGCTGAGCGAAGGATCGTTCTTGAACTGGTGTATTCCGACAGTCCGGTCGATGTACCAGGGAGGCATGTTGCGTCGAACCACCTGGTTCCGGATCGAGCGCGCCCAGGGACGCACCTCCTGGTATGTCAACAAGGACATGGGCCCGATGCCGCCGGGCCGGTGGCAGTCCTGGCACGACTTCTGGAAAATCCGCGAGATGTCCTTTGTGAATGTGATCGAGGCCGGCGTTTGCGCCGCCGCCGGCAGCAAGCATGTGAACAATGTCATCACCCCGGCAAAGGCAACCCGGAACGGCTGATGGTAAGACATGGCATCCCCTCGCACGGGTTGTCACCCGTGAATTGCTATTTTCGCATCCCGCGCTCAAGTATACACCAAATCGCCATCACCCGCTCTCATCCGGCGCCTGTGCATATCGCAAATCCCGAACCACATGAGAACATGGGGCTTGCTTGTTTTCCTCCAAACCCTCCGTTCGGCGCTCAGCGCGTTTCGCGTGTTGGCCGCTGCCCTGTCCGCGACCTTCCAATCCGAGCCGCACTCCATCTGGAGAACCTGGCGCTCCGGCACCAGCTCGGCGTCCTGCAGCGCTCCGTGAAGCGGCCCAGACTGGCGTTTCCGGATCGACTCCTCTGGGCCTGGTTGTGCGAGATCTGGACCGACTGGCGATCGGCGCTTGTCATCGTCAAGCCACAAACCTTGATCACCTTGCACCGAAAGGGCTTCCGTCTGCCTGGCCAATCCACTCTGGGGAGCACCGCGCATCTCTGGGGAGCACCGCGCATCCACGGCGAACTTCTCAAACTGGACATCGACATCGGCGAGACCAGCGTCGGTAAGTACATGGTCCGCCACCGGAAGCCGCCGTCGCAAACCTGGCGGACGTTCCTCGACAATCACCTCAAGACCATGGTCTCAGTCGACTTTTTCACCGTGCCGGCCATCCCGTTCCAGGTGCTGTACGTGTTTCTCGTGCTGGCACACGACCGCCGCCGGATCGTCCACTTCAATGTCACGGCGCACCCCACTGCGGAATGGACGGCGCAGCAGTTGCGAGAGGCGTTTCCGTTTGACCAGATTCCGCGATACATGCTTCGGGACCGCGACGGCATTTTCGGCCGTGAGTTTCGCAAAGATGTAAAGGCGATTAGCTGCCGGATGAAGATCTTGGGTGACGGTTCTTGCGACCCGGGGGTCCCGTGTGAGTACCAAGGATTTCTGCGCGATTCCCGCCGCGCGACCAGGGGGAAGGTCCGAGTGTGATCCAGATCCGTTCGGACGATGTGAGCCCGGAAGCGGCGGCGTCCAGTGTCATTGCGGCGATTCGCAGGATTGCCTTCGAGCTCGGGCAAGGGGTGTTGGTGACAGTCGAGCCGCCCGGGACCTTGCTTCGACATAGCGGTCGAGCACGGCCAGAATCCACTGTTCCATCTGCCGCAGCCAAGCCCCCCCCTGCAGCGGCGCAATCTCCATACCTCGCTCCCGGGCACCGGGCGGTTTGCACTCCCCGGCGGCCACATCACCGCCCTTTGAGGACCTTGTGCGCCGCCGTGGGAGAAGCGTTTTTTCATTGTCCGCACAATGAACTTTATTTTTCCTTTAGTATGAACGGGTTACTGCCACTCGGTTCGCGATCCGCTCTGTCCAGGATGCCACAATTGAGGCGTCTGGTTCGTTGTCCGCGCACGATGCCCGGCCTCACTGGGTGCCGGTGCCGCGTGGAAGTTCTGCAAAACGTGAACAGCGTTTTTGCAAAACGAACCCAGGAACCGATTGAAAACAAACAAAACCAGGGGAAATCACGTGTCATGCAGGCTCGCCGAAAGAATTCAATCCGACTCAAAAGAACAACTTCATCACAAACTGGATCTGCCGGTTTGTCGCAAACCGCGTCGAGCTGATCCGGCCCGCCTGCGGCGTCCCGATCGAATTCCCCGGCGAGTTGAACTGCGGCGTGTTGGCGGCGTTGAACAGGTCCGTCCGCCATTGCAGACGGAACCGCTCGGTCAACTGCGTATCCTTGATCACCGACACGTCCCAGGTCTTCACTCCCGGACCCCGCAACACGTTCCGTCCCGAATTGCCGAACGTGAACGCGGCCGGTGCGCGGAAAGCCGCGGTATCGAAGTAGCGGTCGATCGTCCAGTTCGAGATTCGGCCATCGGCGAATCCGGTCCGGCCGCGCGTGGTGCCGGAGTTGAGCGTCGACGCCTGCATGAGCACGTCGAACGGATTGCCCGCCGAGAACGTCGTGATCCCGCTGATCTGCCATCCCCCGAGCAGCCGGTGCTTGCGGAACAACGGCAGTTCCCAGCCGTAGCTCGCCACCAGCCGCTGCGGGACGTCGGTGTCGGAAAGGCTGCGATCCGCCGCGCGGTTCCGCGCATCCTGCGCCTGCCCGAACGAGGCGACCCCCGGCACCGCGTTCGAGAAATTCGAGTCGACGCTGCCGATCACCTTGGCCAGCGTGTAGGATCCCAGCACGTAGAATCCGCGCGCGAACCGCTTCTGCACCTTCAACTGGAACGAGTGGTAGATCGAGTTCCCCACGCTCGCGCCTTCGTTGAGCGTCACGTTCGGCGCCAGCGCGAACAGCGGCCTTCGCGGATTGATCGCACCCGGACCCGGAACCGGCTGGTTCGGATCCGTGATCTCCAGCAGGTGCGTCCCCTTGCTGCCGACATAGGCCGCGTCGATCAGCCACGACTGGCCAAACTCCCGCTGCAGGCTCAGGTCCCAGCTCTGCGCGTACGCCGCCACCGCCCCGTAGGCGACCTGGCGGTATTGTCCCGATGGACTCGAAACGTTCACCGGCTGCGGAATTGGAATTCCCGCCGAGAGCCGCGTGCCCGGGAGCTGCGTCGGGGCGTAGACGAGCTGCTGCGTCGTCGAGCCCGGCGGATTCTGGATCGGATTCGTGCCGTTGCCCCCGAACTCTTCGACGTAGGAGAGTCCGTAGCCGGCGCGGACCACCAGCTTCGGCCAGGATGGCATGCGCCAGGCGAGTCCGGCGCGCGGTGCGAAATTGTTCTTGTCGCCGCGCCGCAATGCGCGTCCGAACTTGTTGTCCTTGCCCGCGAACACCACGCGTCCGGTCTCCTGGTCGAGCGCGCTCATGCGGTCGCCGATCTCATACCACGGCTGGTAGTATTCGTAGCGCAGGCCGTAGCTGAGCGAGAGCGCGTTGCTCACCTTGAAGTCGTCCTGGACGTAGAGGCCCCACTCGGTGTTGCGGCGTCCGGTGCGGCCGTCGACCACGCCGCGGTTGATGCTGTCGGGCGTGCCGAGCAGGAACGAGGCGAATCCGGCTCCGCCCGCGCCGAGTCCATTCTGGCTCGTGAAATTCGGATTGAAGGCGAATGATCCCGTTGGCTGCGCGGAGATGAAGTAGTTGTTGCGCTGGTGGCGGCGCGCGTCGAGTCCGGTCTTGAAGCTGTGACGGCCGCGCGTCCACGACGCGTTGAAGACCCACTGGTAGAGATTCTGGATGGACGAATTCGGAAGTCCGCTGGTGGGGCCGAACGCCGTCAGTCCGCCGATGGTGATGGCGGTGATGGAGCGCGCGTTTTGGGCGATGTGCGAACCGGGGAGCTTCAACTGATCGATGAGCGGGTCGTCAGCGCCGAGCGGCAGTCCCAGGAAGTTGTAGCGGTTGAATCCGAGCCGGCCTTCGAGCACCAGCGACGCGGTGGCTACGTAGGTTCCGTTGATGACGGCGCTCTGCGCGGTGAGGTCGAGGTTGTTCGCACGGCCCCCGCCGCCGAATGGATTGCGGGCGGTGGTCAGGTCGTTCGGAAAATTCTGTCCGGCGCGGTCCTTGGAAAAGCGCCCGAACAGCGTGCCCTTCGATCCGGCATTGTAGTCGACGCGAAGGTCGCCCTGGTTTCCGTGCCGGGTCCACTTGGGATTGTTGATGAAGTTGAGCGCGATCGCGTCGGCGCCGCCCGTGTTCGCCTGCGGCATGATGTCGAGGTAGCGCGGCACAACGGGATCAAAGCGGCTCGCCGGGATGCGGCGGTCCGGGAACGGATCGCGCGTGATGCCGGTGCCTTGGGCCCGCGTCGTGAAGGGATCGTAGATTTGGCCGAAGCGCGTGCCGGAGAAGTCGCCGCGCCGCATCGCGTCGTTCGCCACGCTAGCCAGGTAGGTCATGCCGCGGACCTGGCGCGTGCCCTGGTAGTCGGCGAAGAAGAACAGGCGGTTGCGGCGGACCGGGCCCCCGAACGTCGCGCCGAACTGGTTCTGCCGGAATCCGGGCCGCGGCTGGTTCGACGCGTTGTTGAAGAAGTCGTTTGCGTCGAGCGCGGAGTTGCGGAAGAACTCGAACAGGTTCCCGTGGAACTCGTTCGTGCCCGAGCGGGTCTGCACGTTCACCACGCCGCCGGCCGAGCGCCCGAACTCGGACGAAAAATTTCCTGTCGAGACCTTGAACTCCTGGATCGCGTCGATCACCGGCAGAAGAATGATACCGCCGGAGTTCCACGCGCTCTCGTTGTTGTTCACGCCGTCGAGAATGTAGTTGTTGTACCAGGTCCGCATGCCGTTGGCGGAAAAAAACGCGGAGCCGCGAAAATGATTGATCACCAGGTTGCTCTGCTGGTCTCCGGCCGCGCCAGTATTGGTTCCGGTGGTGAGCTGGATCAGTTGCGTGAAGTTGCGGCCGTTCAAGGGAAGCTGTTCGATGCGCGTACGTTCGACCACTTCAGCCGTTTCGGCGTTGGTGGTGTTGACGAGCGGCGCCTCGGCGGCGACCACGACTTTTTCAGCCACATTGCCGACGCGCAGCACCACATCGACGCGCGCCTGCTGGTCCACTTGCAGCGTGATGCCCTCCTGGACGAACTGGCCGAATCCGGTGTGCTCGACCGTCAACGTGTAGGAGCCAAGCGGTAGCGACGGGAAACGGAAGCCGCCGCCGGCGTCCGTCGAGGCTGTGCGGTTGTAGTTGGTGGCGGCGTTGCGGACGGTCACCTGGGCGCCGCTCACCGCCGCCTCCGAAGGATCGCGGACCTCGCCGAAAATCGTCCCGGATACGGCTTGCGCGAAAAGCGAAGCCGGAATCAAGAGAAGGAGACTCAGCCACATCATGCATGACAGTGTATCGAACCTGATAGCATGTGCTGATGCACGGCGAGATCACGCAACTGTTCGACTTAGGCGGCAAGTGCGCCCTGGTGACTGGCGGCGCGCGGACCATGGGGTGGGACGCGGCTTGCGTGCTCGCCGCGGCCGGATGCCGTGTGGCGATCACGAGCCGGTCGGCCGAATCGGCCCGCGAGTCCGCCGCGCGCCTCAAGGATCAGTACGGCGTGGACGCGGCTGGCTGGCAGCTAGACCAGACGAGCCATGCCGAGGTCGCGCGTGTGGCCGGCGAGGCAATCGTCTGGGCCGGCCGCGTCGACATCCTGGTGAACAACTCGGGCGGCGGCGTGGGCGCGAGTCCGCCGCCACTGCTCGACCGCGATGTCGCCGACCTCGACTTGCTTCTCCAGTTGAATCTGAACGGCATGCTCTACTGCTGCCGCGAGGTGGGACGGCACATGGTGGAACAAGGAGGCGGCAAGATCATCAACATCGCCTCGATCGCCGGACTTTGCGGGCGCGACCGGCGGATGTACGTCGAGGGCAAGCTCAAAGGACAACCGGTCGAATACGCCGCGGCCAAGGCCGGCGTGATCGGACTTACGATGGATCTCGCGGGTTATTTGTCGCCGCGCGGCGTCTACGTCAACGCGATTTCACCGGGTGGATTCGAGAACCGCCAGCCACCTGAGTTTATCCGCCTGTACTCGGATAGCACGCCGCTGGGACGGATGGGCCGCTATGGATCCGACATCAAGGGCCCGATCCTGTTTCTGGCGTCACCGGCTTCAGACTACGTGACCGGACACAACCTGGTGGTCGACGGCGGGTTCACGATATGGCATTGAGGGGTCGCCGTAGCCGCCGCGGCTACCAACTGAGTTTGCCGGCAAGGGCGACGACGCGCGGCTCGTTGCGCTGCCGCTGCTCGAACCAGCCAAAGCGGGCGCTGTCGACTCGCGTGGCCTGTCCGTCCATCTCTGAAAACCAGGGATGGTTGGAGACGTTATAGAACTCGGCGCGGATCTCGAAGGTCATACGTTCGGTGAGGGGGGTCCTCTTGGCGAGGCCGAAGTCGACGTTCTTCAAGGGGCTCTGGTGCAAATTCCGAGTCGAGCCAAATTCGGTAACGGCCGACGTCTCGATCGAACCCGACTCCGATCACGCAGCCAACGCGGCTCGCCAGATCTCCGGCATCGTCGCCCCTGCCCCGCCTAG
>VFZX01000004.1 GCA_016871015.1 Acidobacteriota bacterium
GCCAGTAGGCGAGCAGACTGTTGGATGACATTGAGGCGCCGGCCACCAGGCCGCCGCGGACGATGCATTTTTCGAGGAACTCCCGCCTGAGCAGGTCGAGACGCGTCATTTGGATCCCACCTCCGGCTGCCTATGGTAGCGCATTGCCTCAGCGCAGAAGAGAATCTAATCCCTCTGAACTGGAAATTCTCGATCGGATTCGTGCGCGGCCCGTCCCGGAACACTCAGGCCTCGACCGTACGCTCTACTTGGTTTCGCGCGAGTGACCGTCAGATCCACTTCTCGATCCAGGCGAACGCCTCTTCCTGCATCTCCGGCCGGAACGAGTGCGGTACATCGTAGAACGTCCCACGGAACCGCTCAGGAAGCTTGGCCTTCTTGTATATCTCCGTCAGCCGCTCGACCGATCCCTTCATCCCCGCCATCGGAAACAGTTGGTCGCGCGAGCACTGCTGGACCAGCAACGCGCCCGGCGCGATCATCGCCGCCGCGTCGGCGAGTTCCATACGCGGGTACAGGCCCGACACGTAGCACATCCACGTGTGGTTGCGCAGATGCCGGTTCAATTGCTCGTGGAAGAGCGTCATCCACCCGATGACACAGGCCACCCTGAGGCGCGGATCGGCGGCGGCCAAGTGCGCCGTGCGAAGTCCGCCGATTGAAAGCCCGATGCAGCCGAGGCGTTTGGGATCGGCCTCGGGCCGCGACGCCAGATAGTCGAGGCAGCGCTGGTCATCCCAGACGAGCATCCCTGGCCAAGTGGCGCCGGCGGAGAAGATGGTCTTCGCCGTCAGGTGCTCGTAGATCGAACAGGCTGCATTCACCGCGCCCCGCCACTGCGCGGATCCCGCCGCGTGCTGCGCAATCGCGCGAACCTGCGGCTGGACCATCGGCGGAACCGCCGCGGCATCCATCGACTCCACCCTCAGCCGGCGCTCGCCGAAGTAGAACGCGTCGGAGAACGCTACGATGAATCCGCGCTTGACGAGTGCCTCGGCGAACGGACGCCCGTAGACCTGATTGCGGAATTCCACCAGATCAGCCGCATCGCCGGGCGAACTCAGTACCTTCTCGTGGCCCCACACGTAACGCCCACTGTGGCAGTGCATCACCAGCACCGCGGGCAGGCGCGAGGAGCGGTTGTCCGGCACCAGGACCCGCAACGGGATTTGATAGGCCGCGGTGGCGGGCAGCCGCACCGTTTCGATCGAGAATCCGTCGCGCGGCTCCCGGTGGATCACTTCCGCCGTTCCTGCCGCCCGCGCCGGTGAATAGCTCAGGCGGCTTAAGAACTCCGGCCGCGCCGCCTTCTTCCATGCGTCGAGCTTTTTCCACCGGCCGTCCAGAAACGACAGGTCACGCGGGTTCTGCCCGCTGATCCACTCGAGGGACGGGAACAGATTCCCAACGTCGCTTTCCGCGGCCCGCGCCGCCGTCGCCAACATCAACGGCATCAGGCCACGGCGGGAAATCGATTTGTGCATCTCCTGATTGTCGCTCCGGTTGCCCCAGTTGGACTACAATGTCATTTCGGCGGGAGGCCGACACGACTCTATGAAGCGAATTCTCATTACGACCATGTTTGCCGGTTTGCTGGCGCTTGGCTGGACCCTGGGATCCCAGCCCGCCACTGCGCAGGGCGGCCCGGCCAGCGGACAGGGCAAGTACAAGTTCAAAGTCCTGTTCACATCGAGCCATCTTCCTCAGGAAGCTCAAGCAGTACTCAAGGGCGCGCACGGCGGATTCGTCACCGACCTGCGCGCCGGCAAGGGCGAGACCTATTTCGCGCTCAAGGGCGCCGGGATCATCCAGATCTCGAAGGATCTCAAGAGCACGCGCATGATGCCCACCCCTGAAGAGATGAAGGGCACCAACATGCACAACGCCAATATTTGGAACGCGCCGGATGGCAAGACGTACCTGCTGTTCCCCGGCAATGAGTCGCAGACGGTGTTCATCGTCGGCATGGACGGCAAGCTCGCCACGACACTCAAGGCTCCCGCCACAAGCGATGATCTCGGCAACCCCGGCGCGCACGCCTACTTCAGCCAGAAGGGGCCGTTCATCCCCACCGACATGGATCAGCTCGACGGACTGATGTATGTGAGCACCGGCTACTCGAAGCTCGACATGGTGCTGACGGCCAAGCTCTCGGTGAAGCCGGTCCGCGCCACCTGGCACGACCTCGCTTGGGGCGGAAAGGGCACGGGAATCGGCCAGTTCGGCACCGGCCACGGGATCACGGTCAAGGGCCGCAGGATCGATGTCGCCGACCGTCCGCACTCTGAGATCGACCGGTTCAGCCGGCACGGCCAGTACCTGTCGACGCTCTCGCTTCCCAAGGGCTCGTTCCCCTGCGACATCCACTACCTGGGCAACTACGCCGCAGTCGGCGCTCTGCATGGACCCGACCGGACGAAGGGCGCGCCCGTCTATTTGCTCGAAAACGATGAGCTCGTTTCGACCATCATGCCCAAGGAAGAGCTCGGGCTCGCCAACTTCCAGCACATCCACAACACGATCATCCGCGAGCTGAACGGCAAGCTGTACCTGATCGTGCAGGCGTGGAACCCGGGTGACTTCGCCATCCTCGAACAGGTCAGCTAAGCGCGGATGGCCCTGCGAATCAACGGCGAATACCTCGCCTCAGAGGTGCTGCGCGAAGAGGAGCGCCTGATCCGCCCGCAACTCCGCGAAGCGATGCAGGACGACGAGCCCCGCGTAGTCGAGCAGCGTGTGAAGGAGTGGGCGCGGGAGAACGTGATCGAGCGTACGGTGCTGCGCCAGGAGGCGCGCAAGGATCCAACGCCCGTGCCCCAGGATGAGCTAGACCGCATGTTTCACGACGTGCGCGAGCAGAGTCCGAATCAGTCGGGATGCCTGCTGCCCGGTACCGACGAACAGGTCCGGGGAGAGCTGGAGATCCGGTTCCGTGTCGAGCGGCTGCTCAAGTCCGTCACGGATAAGATTGGGCCCCCCAAAGGCAAGGACATTTCGGACTTCTACCTGAAGACGAAGGACCAGTTCACGGCTCCGGAGTCGATCCACGCGGCACACATCGTCAAGAACGTCGGCGACGGAGTGGACGAGTCCGAAGCAGGTGCGGCGATCGAGGAAGCGTTGCGCGAACTGGAGGCGGGCGCTGGATTCTCTGAGCTTGCAGACCGCGTCTCCGATTGCCCCGGCCGTGGCGGCGACCTCGGCTTCTTTCCGCGCGGTGAGATGGTGGAAGAGTTCGACCAGGTTGTGTTCGCGCTCCAACCCGGCCAGCGCAGCGGAATCTTCCGGACGATGTTCGGCTATCATATTGCGCAGGTCTATGAGCGCAAGCCGGCGGGACTGCGGAGTCTCCACGAAGTGAAGGACCAGATTTCGGAGACCCTGCACCAACAGAAACGCCAGAAGGCGGTGGAACAGTTCCTCGACCGCCTGATGAGTGGGGCTAAGGTGGAGGACGCCGAGTGAAGCCGGAATTCAAGCTGTTTGCGGACGCCGGGGTGCCCCACCCGTGCTGCGTGCCGAGCAAACAGCGCGCCGTGCGGCTGACTGAGTCCGTCGCGGCTTCGGCCAGCAGGATCCGCGCCGCAACCGGCTCGACCGGGGGGATGATCAAGCTCGACGGCGGCAAGTTCTGGATGGGCACCGATTCCGACGAGGGCTTTCCGCAGGACGGCGAGGGTCCGGTCCGGGACGTGGTGCTGGATCCGTTCTTTATCGACCGCCATCCGGTGACGAACGATCAATTCGCCGAATTCGTGAGAGCCACTGGATACGTCTCAGAAGCTGAGCGGTTCGGGTGGTCGTTCGTGTTCCAGGGCCACATCCCGGCCGATTTGTATCCTCGTCTGGTGGACGACACGGCGCCTCGCGTCAACTGGTGGTGCAAAGTGAATGGGGCGTACTGGCGCGCGCCCGAGGGGCCCGGGTCCAACGTTGGCACGCGCGGCAACATTCCGGTGACACACATGTCATGGAACGACGCCGCTGCCTTTGCCGGTTGGGCCGGCAAGCGTCTGCCGACGGAGGCCGAGTGGGAGTACGCGGCTCGCGGCGGTCTGGAGCAGCGCGCGTATCCGTGGGGCGACGAGTTGGAACCCGGTGGACGCCACATGTGCAACGTCTGGCAGGGACAGTTCCCGGTGGAGGACACGGCCGCGGATGGTTACGCAGCGCCATGTCCCGTGGATGCATTTCCCGCCAATGGATACGGGCTGTTGAGCGTGTCGGGCAACACCTGGGAATGGTGCGCCGACTGGTTCTCGCCGAGCTATCACGTGACGGCGACGCGGCACAATCCGGTGGGTCCGGAATCCGGCGTCGAGCGCGCCATGCGAGGCGGATCGTACCTGTGCCACAAGTCCTATTGCAACCGTTACCGCGTCGCGGCGCGGACCAAGAACACGCCCGACAGCGCGACGACGAACATCAGCTTCCGCTGTGTCCGTGACGTGTAGGTGATCACCCGCAGAGGACTGCTGGCGGCGCTGGCGGCGCGTCCCTCGGGCCGGATGAACGTCGTGGTCATCCTCGCCGACGATCTCGGCTACGGCGACCTGGGTTGTTTCGGGTCCGTAATCAATCGAACGCCACACCTGGACCGGCTGGCCGCCGATGGGCTGCGTCTGACGCATCACTATTCGGGTTCGCCGGTTTGTTCGGCGGCGCGTGCGAGCCTTCTCACTGGGCTCGTGCCAGAGCGGACAGGCGTCACCGGAGTCCTGCGCGAGGAGCATGACGAGGGCGGCCTGCGGCTGGGGATCAAGACTATGGCGGATCACTTCCGCGCCCAAGGCTACAAGACCGCGTTGATTGGGAAGTGGCACTTGGGGATGAAGGGCGCCTACCGCCCGGATCAGCGCGGATTCGATTCCTTCTGGGGATTCCTGAACGGCACGCTCGACTACAACACGCACCTGTCGGCCGGTGGAGGCGGACGGGGCACCCGCACCACGTACGAGAACGGGACTCCGCTGAAGCTCGACGGATACTTGCCGGAGTTGCTCGCAGCCAAGGTTGTGGAGTTCGTCGAGTCGCACCGCGACCGCCCGTACTTCCTCTACCTCGCGCATCCGTTGCCGCATCTGCCTTTGCAGGTGCCGGCGCGGTGGCTGAATCCGGCGCAGAAGGGACAACAAGCGGTCTACTCGGGAATGGTGGCTTGCCTGGACGGCTGCGTGGGACAGCTCCGCGCGGCGCTCGAACGGACCGGGCAGTGGGAGCGGACCATTGTGGTGTTCGCTTCAGATAACGGATGGGTGAAGAGCCGCACGCCGACGGTCGCGGCGTATGGAAGCAACGGTCCGTTGCGCGGCGGCAAGTACGAGCTGTTCGAGGGCGGGATCCGGACGCCGTGTATCGTGCGATGGCCGGGAGTGACACGTGCGGGATCGGTGTCCAGTGCGGTGTCCTGGTTTCCGGACTGGGTCCCGGCGCTGGCGGGCGTGAAGACCACTGACGGCCGCGACATCAGGAAGCAGCTTTCCGGCCACGTTGGTGACAACAAGCGGACTCTCGTGTGGCGGTTCGAGGACTCCCTCGTGAAGACACCCCCGAGTGTCGCGGTCCGGCAAGGGAGGTGGAAGTACTTGCGGGTGGGAACGGAGCGGTTTCTCTTTGACCTCGACGCCGACCCGGGCGAGGCGCGCGACGTGTCCCGTGAAAACCCCAGCGTGATCGAACGCTTGGTGCGAGCCGCCGACTAAGAGGCTGATACAATTTTCAGCAGATGCGTGCGATTCCGCTTCTTGCCGCCTCAGCCGTTCTGGCCTCCGCCGCCGTCGAGTTCAACCGCGACGTCCGGCCCATCCTCGCCGACAAGTGCCTGACCTGTCACGGGACGGACGCCGTCAATAAACGCATCCCGTTGCGCCTGGATTCCGAAGCCGCGGCCAAGGCCGACCTCGGCAGTGGACGCCGCGCGATCGTCCCCCATCAACCGGCGCAGAGTGAGCTGATCCGCCGCGTGACCGCGCCCGACCGCGCGCGCCGCATGCCTCCCGCCGCTACCGGACACACGTTGAGCGAGGCGGAAGTCGAGACGCTCCGCACCTGGATCGAAGAGGGCGCCAAGTGGGAGAAGCACTGGTCGTTCATCCCACCTCGCCGCACCGCAACTCCGCCGGGCATCCATCCGATCGACCATTTGGTGCGCCAGCGGTTGGACCGCGAAGGCCTGCGGCCCCAGGCGCCAGCTTCGCGCGAAACCCTGATCCGCCGTGCGTCGCTCGACATCACCGGACTCCCGCCTTCTCCCGCCGAGATCGCCGCCTTCCTCGCCGACCGCTCTCCCAAGGCCTATGAACGCCTGCTCGACCGGCTGCTCGCCTCGCCCCGCTACGGCGAACGGATGGCGGCGCGCTGGCTCGACGCCGCGCGTTACGCCGACACCAACGGATACCAGTTCGACGGCGAACGTGTCATGTGGCGCTGGCGCGACTGGGTGATCGACGCCTTCAACGCCAACCAACGCTTCGATCAGTTCGTCACCGAGCAGATCGCGGGCGACCTGCTCCCCGGTGCGACCCTCAACCAGCGCATCGCCACCGGATTCAACCGCAACCATCGCGCGAACACCGAGGATGGCATCATCGCTGATGAGTACGCGGTGGAATACGTGGTGGACCGCGTTGAGACTGCCTCGACCGTGTTCCTGGGCCTCACCCTCGGCTGCGCGCGCTGCCACAACCACAAGTACGACCCCGTGACGCAGAAGGAGTTCTACCAGTTCTTCGCCTTCTTCAACAATGTCCCCGAACTTGGCCGCGCGATGAAATATGGAAACTCGCCGCCCGTGGTGGCCGCGCCGACTCGTGAACAGCAGGCGCAGCTCAAGTCCCTGAACGCGAAGATCGCCGCGGAAGAGCGCGCCGTTCAGGGCTACGAAACGGAATATCGCGCCTGGGACGCCTCCGCTCCGCAAGCTCGCTGGACGCCCGCCACCGGGCTGCACAAGGCCTTCGCGCCGGGCGAAAAGGAAGCGGCCGGCGGGTTTGACAATGATGACCGGTTCTCGTTTTCGATCTGGTTCCGCGCCGATGCCGTGCCGGACGGTCCGTTGTTCACGCGGATGACGAACTCCGAACACGGCAGAGGTTACGGACTCTATGCGCGGAACGGACGATTTCACGCGCACGTCACCAGTGACTACGAAGATGACGCGATCCGGATCGACTACGCCGAGCCGCTCGAAGCCGGCCGTTTGCATCACGCCGTGTTCACCTACGATGGCATGCGTATGGCCTCAGGGCTCAAGCTCTACCTGAACGGGCGCGAGATCAATCCGAACGTCACCAAGGACACCCTCTACCGGCCGTTCCGCAACGCCGGACGCGCGTTTACAGAACCCTTCCGCGTTGGAGCTGGCAACGGGAAGAACAGCAGTTTCAACGGTGGAGTCGAGGACGCCCGTGTGTGGAGCCGTGTGCTCGCCGCACAGGAGATCGTGGCGATGAGCAATCCCACGAGCAGCAACGCCCGCCGCTGGCAGTACCTGGATCAGTTCGCAAGCCCGGCCGTTCGCACAGCGTGGAAACGGCTAGCCGAATTGCGGTTTGAGCGCGAGCGCCTTGAGCACAGCTTCCCCACCGTGATGGTGATGGCCGAAAGTCCCACGCCGAAGCAGACGCACTTGCTGATCCGTGGAGCATATGACAAGAAGGGTGAAGTGGTGACGGCGGGAGTGCCCGCAGTCCTCCCTGCCCTGCCCGATGGTGCGCCACCAAACCGGCTGGGACTCGCACGATGGATGGTGTCGCCCGAAAATCCGCTGCTCGCGCGCGTGACGGTGAATCGCGTGTGGCAGATGCTGTTCGGCGCCGGGCTCGTGCGCACGGCGGAAGACTTTGGCCTGCAAGGTGAGTGGCCGTCACACCCGGAACTGCTCGACTGGCTGGCCACCGAGCTGGTGCGGTCCGGATGGGATCTGAAGCACACCGTCAAGCAGATCATGATGAGCCGTACATACCAGCAAAGCTCGCGCGCGCCCGAGGAACTGGTACAGCGCGATCCGGACAACCGGCTGCTCGCGCGGGGACCGAGGGTCCGTCTGGCGGCGGAGATGCTGCGGGACCAGGCGCTGGCGGTGTCCGGACTGCTTCACGAGAAGCTCGGCGGTCCTTCGGTGAAACCGTACCAGCCCGCCGGGTTGTGGAAGGACCTCATCATGCAAGACATGGAGTACGTGCAGAGCCAGGGTCCGGACCTCTATCGCCGCGGTCTCTACACCTTCTGGAAGCGCACCGTCGCGCCGCCCATGATGCTCAACTTTGACGCGGCCAACCGCGAGGCTTGTGTGGTGCGCGAGAGCCGGACCAATACTCCGTTGCAGGCCTTGAATCTGATGAACGACGTGACCTTCGTCGAAGCGGCGCGCTTCACGGCGCAACGGATGATTCTTGAAGGCGGAGCGGACCGCGCCTCACGGTTACGGCACGGATTCCTTCGCGTGCTGGGCCGCGCTCCCACGGCCAGCGAGTTCGCGGTGGTGGAAGGAAGCCTCGCCTATCATTTCGACTATTTCGCGAGCGAGGACGCGGCGCGGAGGTATCTGTCAGCCGGCGACACACGGCCCGATCCGCGGATCGCGCCACGGGAGCTTGCTGCCTATGCCGCGGTGGCGAGTCTGCTGATGAATCTCGACGAGGCGGTGACCAAGGAATGACACAAACACGCCGCGAATTGTTCCGGCTGGCGACGGGCGGGATCGGGTTCACCGCGCTGGCTGACCGTCTGATGGCGGACCCAGTATCGGCGGCGCCGCATTTCGCGCCACGGGCCAAGCGCGTGATTTATCTTTTTCAGCACGGCGGCCCCTCGCAGCTTGACCTGTACGACTACAAGCCGGCGCTCACCCGCCTCCACGGAACGGAGCTTCCGGACAGCGTCCGCATGGGGCAGCGGCTCACGGGAATGACGGCCTTTCAGGCGAAGTTCCCCACAGCGCCATCGATTTTCAAGTACGCGCAATACGGACCGGACGGAATGTGGTTGAGCGAGATCCTGCCGCACACGGCTCAGGTAGCTGGAGAGATCTGCCTGATCCGGTCGATGCACACGGAGGCGATCAATCACGATCCCGCGGTGACGTTCTTCCAGACGGGATTCCAATTGGCGGGGCGGCCGTCGATTGGCTCGTGGATCTCCTACGGGTTGGGCTCGGAGTGCAGCGATCTGCCATCGTTCGTCGTGTTCGTCTCGCAAGGCAAGGGCGCCTCGCAAGCGCTCGCCGACCGCCAGTGGGGCAGCGGATTCCTGCCGACCCGCTACCAGGGGGTGAAGTTCCGCGCGGCGGCGGATCCGGTGCTGTACCTTTCAAACCCCGATGGATACTCGTCCACGGCGAGGCGGCGCTACCTGGATGATCTCGCACGGTTGAACGGGATCAAGCTCGCCGACAGCGGTGATCCGGAGATCGCGACGCGGATCAACCAGTATGAGATGGCGTTCAAGATGCAGTCTTCGGTTCCGGGACTCACCGATCTGTCGGATGAGCCCGAGTCGACGTTCCGGATGTACGGTCCGGACTCGCGCACACCGGGATCCTACGCCGCCAACTGCATTCTGGCGCGGCGGCTCGCTGAACGCGGGGTGCGGTTCGTCCAGTTGTTCCATCGCGGATGGGACCAGCACGGCAGCCTGCCCCGCGATATCCGTCTGCAGTGCCAGCAGACGGATCAGCCTTCCGCGGCGCTGATCACGGACCTCAAACAGCGTGGACTGCTCGACGATACACTCGTGATCTGGGGCGGCGAGTTTGGGCGGACGGTATACTCACAGGGGACGCTGACGGCGGCGGACTATGGACGCGATCACCATCCGCGCTGCTTTGCGATGTGGATCGCTGGTGGCGGTGTCCGCGGCGGGCTGACGTACGGCGCGACGGACGACTTCAGCTATAACGTCGTTGAGAATCCCGTGGACGTACATGATTTGCACGCGACCGTCCTGCATTGCCTGGGAATGGATCACACGCGGTTGACGTTCAAGTTCCAGGGCCGGCATTACCGGCTGACGGACGTCAAAGGGCGGGTGGTAAGGGAGCTGCTGGCATGATCACGGCGCGCCGGGAAGTCGAGATCCGGACGAACGTCACTTGGGCCGAGTACAGACAAATCTCCAATGACGCCCATCGAGGCCGGATCGACGACATTGGACGGTGAAGACTTGGCCAGGGGCTTCGAACCTGACTCCGCCTTCTATTTCCGAAACGCCCGGCGAGTTGCCGGTAAAGGCGAAATCGAGTTGCCGGGCGCCCCCCCGCCCGATCTGGTGATCGAGGTGGACATCACAAGCTCTTCCTTGCGCAAGCTCCCGCTCATGGCGGCGATGGGCATCCCGGAAGTCTGGAGGTTCGACGGCGGCGTGCTCACGATCCTCCGGCTTGAGTCCGGCTGCTACCGCGATGCGAACGCCAGCATATGGCTTCCGCCGCTGACGGCCGAGGACGCGACACGCCTCGCGCACCTGGCGATGTCAACCGTCCGGCCCATCGAGTGGCGGCGCGCCGTCGCGGACTGGTTCGAGCGCGCTACCCGCCCGAAATCGCTGTAACGAAGTGAATCTCGCTCGCCGGCCCCACCGGCTCCAGCGCCCCCATCGGACACACCTCGCCGTCCACCGCTACGGACACGTTGGGACGCAACCGCCCGCCATCCATCAAGCGGTCGCGCATCCCTGGATAGAGTGATTCCAGATTCTCGATTACGTCCCGAACCGACTGGCCGCTGGCCTCCACCCGGTCCACCCCGCCCGACAGCGGACGCAGCAGCGTGGGAATGAAGACCACCGCCATCTCTACTTGGACCAGATCGCTTCCATCACCGCCGGCGGACTCATCGGGAGACGCCGCATCCGCACACCGGCGGCACGGTAGATCGCGTTGGCGAGCGCAGCCGGTGGCGGAACGATGTTCGCCTCGCCGACCCCCCGAACGCCGAACGGATGGCCTGGATTCGGAACCTCGACGATGATCGTTTCGATCATCGGGAGATCAAGCGAGGTCGGCATGCGGTAGTCGAGCAAGCTCGAATTCATCATCATCCCGTCGCGGCTCATGTAGTACTCTTCGTTGAGCCCCCAGCCGATCCCCTGGACGCTGCCGCCCTGCATCTGTCCCTCGACGTAGCTTGGGTGGATCGCCTTGCCGGCATCCTGAATCGAAGTGAAGCGCAGGACCGTGGTTTTTCCGGTCTCCGGGTCGACCTCGACATCGGCGATTGCGGCTGAGAACGACCCTCCCACGCCCCGTGGATTCACGGTCGCGCGGCCCACCACCGGCCCGCCGGTTTCGCCAACCTTTGCGGCCAGTTCCTTGAATGTCGCGGAATGGCCATTGCAGCGGAAGCTCCCACGCCCGGCTTCCACTTTGTCCGGTACAGTCTCCCACAACTTCGCCGCGCGCTCCTTCATTTGCCGGATGACGTCCCCGGCCGCCTCGCACGCCGCCATGCCGGTCGAAAACGTCACGCGGCTTCCACCCGTGACAGCGGTGAACCCCACGGAGTCGGTGTCCACAACCGATGGATGCACATCCTCGACCGGGATCCCAAGCACCTCAGCCGCCTGCATCGCGACCGACGTGCGCGTGCCGCCAATGTCGGTCGAACCCTCGACCAGATTCACCGTGCCGTCGGCGTTCACGTTGATCGTGCAGCTCGATGGCAGCCCCACGTTGAACCAGAAGCCCACCGCCACGCCGCGGCCGCGGTTCGGACCCTCGAGCGGCGACTGGTAATGTTCGCTGCCGCGCACGGCCTCCAGCACTTCGACACAGCCGATGCGCTTGAACTTGGGTCCGTCGGCGCGGCGCGTGCCTTCCTTGGCGGCGTTTCGCAACCGGATCTCCACCGGATCGATCCCCAACTGCTCAGCCAGCTCATCGATGACCGTCTCGGTGGCAAACGCGGCGTTGGTTGCACCGGGCGCGCGGTAGGCGGCGGTGCTCGGCTTGTTGACGACAACATCGAATCCGTCAATGGTGACGTTCGGGATATCGTAGGCGGCGAACACGCACATTCCGCCTGGTCCGACCATGGCTCCGGGATACGCGCCAGCCTCATAGGCGAGGTAGGCCTCCGCGGCGACCAGCTTGCCGTCACTCGTCGCGCCGATCTTGACGCGGATATAGGATCCAGGCGTCGGTCCCGTGCCCTCGAAGACGTCCTTGCGCGTCATCAGGATCTTCACCGGCCGCCCGGTCTTCCTCGATAACAGCGCCGCGACGGGTTCGAGGTATACCGGGATCTTGCCGCCGAAGCCTCCACCGATCTCCATTGGCGTCACACGGATCCGCGACTGCGCGATGTCGAGCACGCAGGCCGTGGCATCGCGCACCACGAACGACCCCTGCGTCGAGCACCAGATGTGCACGCGCCCGTCGTTGTTCCACAGGGCCGTGGCGTTGTGCGGCTCAATGTAGCCCTGGTGGACCGTGGCGGTCGAGAATTCGCGCTCGATGACCACATCGGTTTCCGCGAATCCTTTCTTGGAATCTCCCAGAATATGCCGGAAATGTTCGGAAATATTCGACCGTCCCTGCGCTTTTTCTCCCAGTTCCGCCGTCCGCAGACCGTCATGGAGGATGGGGGCGTCCGGCTGCATGGCTTCAGGCGCCGTGAGGACGCACGGGAGCGGCTCGTACTCGACTTCAATGAGCTGCGCTGCCTCTTCCGCGATGTGCGCGGAGGTAGCCGCGACACCGGCGACTGCGTGGCCGCGGTAGAGCACCTTGCCCGAGGCGAGGACGTTGCCGCGGACATAGGCGAGCGGAGTTGCGCCCTCGCCGAAGTCGACCAGTTTGTCGGGCGCAGGCGGAAAATCAGCCGCGGTGACGACGGCCTTCACGCCCGGATAGGCGAGCGCCTTGGCGGTGTCGATCCGCACGATGCGCGCGTGGGCGTGCGGGCTGCGGAGGATGGCGCCGTGCAGCAGCCCTGCCATTTGGAAGTCGGCGCCGTACAGCGCGCGCCCGGTCACCTTGTCCGCACCGTCGTGGCGGACGGGCCGCGTGCCAACTACCTGGTATTCGGTCTTCGTCATGGACGGGCCTCCTTCATCTCGCGCGCGGCCTGCTGGACCGCGCGAATGATCTTGTCATAGCCGGTGCACCGGCACAGATTGTTCGCGAGCCACAACCGGATCCGCGCCTCGGAGGGCTCGGGTTCCTGTTCGAGCAGAGCCTTCGCGGCTACCAGGAATCCGGGTGTGCAGATGCCACACTGAAGCGCGGCATTTTCGAGAAACGCTTTTTGGAGCGGGTGCAGTTCCGTGCCCCGGGCCAAGCCCTCGACCGTACCGATTTGGGCGCCCTCGGCCTCGACGCCGAGCACGAGGCACGATGTGACGATCCGGCCGTCCATCTCCACCGTGCAGGCGCCACAGTTGCCGTCGTTGCAGCCCTCCTTGGTACCGGTCAGGTTGCACAGGTCGCGGAGGCATTCGAGCAGACTTTGGCGGGGTTCGCAGAGGAACTCGGCCGGCTCGCCGTTAATCGCCGTTCGGACATGGACTTTTGACTGCATTAGTGCACCTCCCGGGCCGCGGCTTCGAGCGCCCGGCGTGTGAGCACGGCGCACAGGTGGCGGCGGTACTCGACGGTGCCGCGCATGTCGGTGATCGGGGAGGCGGCGGCCCGCGCGGCTTCGGCGGCCTGATGGAACGCCTCCGGACCCGGAGTCTTGCCGGCAAGTGCTTCACCCGCGGCGCGGGCAAACAGCGGGACCGGGGCCACCGAGGCCAGCGCCACCCGGGCCTCGCGAATCACGCCATCCTGGATCCGGAGGGAGACGCCCGCGCCCGCCACCGCGATGTCCATCTCGTTGCGGGGTATGAACCGCAGGTAGTGCGCGGCGAATCCGGGTGCCGGAGCAGGGATCCTCAGGCTCACCAACAGTTCCCCGGCGCCGAGCAAATTGCGGCCCGGAGCAGTACAGAACTGCTCCACCGCAACGGTGCGCCCGCCACCCGGACCAGCGAGCCGGCACTGGGCTCCGAGCGCGATCAACAGTGGTACGGCATCGGCGCTCGGCGCGGAATTGCACAGGTTGCCACCGATGGATGCACGGCCCTGGATGGCGGTCCCGCCGATGAGTCCGGCGACTTCGGCCAGCGAGGGATACGCGGAACGGACCGCGCGGTCCCCATAGATCCGGTAGCACGGAACCGCGGCGCCGAGCGTGAGTCCGGCCGCCGGGTCGAAGGACAGCTCATTCAGCTCCGGAATCCGCTTGCCGTCCACCACGAGTCCGCATGTACGGCGGCGGGACCGTATCTGGACGAGAAGGTCGGTGCCGCCAGCCAGAATTCTGGCGTCTGGACGGCCATCCAACAACGAGACGGCTTCCGCCACGGAGCGGGGAGCCGCATAGTCAAACCATTGCACGAAGGAAGTCTCCTGCGGGAAGTAGACTTCCAGGGTACAACGGCGGCCGGACGGCGCGCGCCGTTATTTTCCGCCGCCCGCAATCACCGGTTCACCCGGCGTGCGGGGAGTCCAGGGATCGCGGTAACCCACCTTGCGGACCGCAACGTTTGACTTAATCGAGATCGCGTTGATTACATACGTCTGGGTCGGCTTGTTGAATTGGAAGAAGCTCTGCTCAGGGACGCCGTTGCGGTTGTGCGTGATCATCAAGAGATCCATGTTCCCGGTGGGAAGCGAGAACGACATGTGGGGCATGTGGGGCTTCTTCATGCGCCCTGCAAATCCAAAAAAGCCGCCCTTTTTCGCCGGCTCGGGCGCCGGCGGCGCCGCGGCCTTCACCTTGGCGGGCTTACGGGGACGCGGAGGCGGCGGGACCTTGCCGAACTGCAGGTCGGTGATCGAACGGTATGGAATCCGGATCTCCTCGCCGTCCAGCGTCGAAAAAACCATCTCCTTGCGGCCGTCAAGCAGAAGGTTCCCCTTGCGCTGGAACGGCTGGTCGCCATCGGCGGGTTTGGTGATCCAGCGCACGTCGGACACCTCGATCGGCTGCCAAGCGGTGGCTTTAATAGGTGTGGCACCTCCCTGGGGAAGGGCGGGAAGTGTAGAGAATAGAAGGATGGGGAGGATACGGGCCATGGTCGGACTCCTGGGTAATGATCGTCAGGAGTCCGCCGGTACTTTAGCAGTCCAATGAGGTATGACATTCTCAACGCTGGGCGGCCGTGATACCATTCGGATCATGAATCTGGCGCTGCCAGAAATGGCCCAAGACCCTCCTTTGGTCGTGCCAGGCCCGGTGCTATCCGGCGAGGAACTCCTTGCGCTCTGCAGTGAACATGAGGATCTCGAGTTCGAAACCAATTGCCATGGGGAACTGGAGGTCATACCCAATACAGGAGTCGGATCGAGTGTCCGGAATGGAAGCCTGACTGCCCAGTTGGTCGTCTGGGCGGAAGCCACCGGACTCGGCGCAGCTTGTGATTCAGGCGCGCTGTTCCTGCTCCCCAATGGAGCGAGGCGGTCGCCCGATTCGGCTTGGATCAGTCCGTAACGTATCGCGTCGCTGCCCGAGGACTGCGGTGCGATCTGGCCCATTTGCCCGAATTTTGTTATTGAATTGCGATCAAAATCCGACCGGACTGGACGGCTCATTGAGAAGATGGAAGAGTGGCTGGCCAACGGCGCGGAGCTCGGCTGGCTGGTGGATCCATACGAACGGACCGTTACGATTTTCCGGCCAGACACGCAGCCTCAGGTGCTCGACAAGCCAGACTTGCTCCGCGGTGAAGGGCCTGTTGAAGGGCTCACAATTCGCTTTGCGAGGCTTTGGGCGGTCAAGGATTAGCATCAAGAGTCGCATAGAGCCCCTTCCAATCGCCCATTGCCCCTTGAGCGGCCCCACCAATTGTAGTACGCTGGCGGAAAATGACTCCACGTGGAACCTTTCTCCTCGCCCTCACCGCTGCCGCCCTCTCTGCCCAGCCCCTCGACGTCGCCCTCAATAACGGCCGTGTCATCGATCCGGAGTCGAAGCTCGACGCCATCCGCTCGGTCGGGATCCGCGGCAAAAAGATCGTCTCCATCTCCAAGAACCCGCTCCGCGCCGCCACCGTTATCGATGCCACCGGACTCGTCATCTCCCCCGGCTTCATCGATCTCCACTCCCACGGCCAGACCCCGGAAAACTATCGCTACAAGGCCCGCGACGGCGTCACCACAGCCCTGGAAATGGAAATCGGCGTCTACCCAGTCGCGGCCTGGTATCAGGAACGCACCGGAAAGGCCCTGGTCAACTACGGCGCCACCGTCAGCCATCCCATCGCCCGGATGAAGGTGCTCGGCGACACCGGCGTCTGGCTTCCCCGTGACAAGGCCATCTCCGCCACCGCAACTCCCGCCCAGCACACCGCCACCCTCGACAACCTCCGCACCGGACTCCGCGAGGGCGGCCTCGGCATCGGATTCGGGATCGGCTACGTCCCCGCCTGCACCCAACAGGAGATCCTCGAAGCCTTCGGCGTCGCCGCCGAATTCAAGCGGCCGGGCTTTGTCCACACCCGCGACGGACGCGCCAAGATGGTCGAGAGCCTCCAGGAAGTGATCGCCAACTCCGCCGTCACCGGGGCGGCCCTGCACGTCGTCCACATCCAGGCCTCCTCAGGCAAGTGGATTGAGACCGCGCTGAGCATGGTCGACGGCGCGCGCGCCCGCGGCCTCGACGTCACCATGGAAGCCTATCCCTACACCGCTGGCCAGACGCAGATCGAGTCGTCGATCTTCGACCCCGGCTGGCAGGAAAAGCTCGGCGCAGACTACAACGACCTCGTTTGGGTCAAGACCGGCGAGCGGCTCACCAGGGAGAGCTTCGACCGCTACCGCAAGATAGGCGGTTCGATCGTCACCTTCACCAACAAGGAGGAGTTCGTTGACAAGGCGATCGCGCACCCGCAAGTGATGATCGCAAGCGACGGCATGATCTACGACGGCCAAGGACACCCGCGCGGCGCCGGAACATACGCCCGGATCCTCGGCGTCTACGTCCGCGAACGCAAGACCCTGTCCCTCATGGACGCCATCGCCAAGATGAGCCTGCTGCCCGCGCGCCGGATGGAAGCCTACACACCGTCGATGCGCAACAAGGGCCGGATCCGGGTGGGCGCCGACGCCGACCTTGCCGTGCTCGATCCCGCCCGTGTCATCGACAAGGCCACCTACACACAGCCGAACCTGTACTCGGAGGGCATCCCCCATGTGCTTGTGGGCGGGACATTCGTGGTCCGCGACAGCCGTTTAGCCGACGGTGTCCTGCCCGGCGAGCCTATTTTGGCGGGGCGGTGACGCCCACCGGCTTCTCGCCCTTCCGCACCTGATCGAAATACTGCTGGACGTAGTGCTGGTATTCAAGCGGCACCTCGTCGCGATGGATTTCGCTGCCCGCCTCACGGTGCACGGCCTGCCGTTGCGTGTAGCTGGTCCGCAGGTTCTGCTGCTTGTTGTTGGTGACCTCCACCATCACGTCACCAGCCATGTTTTGCGCGCGCTTTCCGAACACTTCGGTGAGCTTTCCCATGGCTGCGAGCTGCTCGGCATCACGCAGGTCCTTGCTACCGTCTTGCTTGCCCATGCCGGACTTGGCATCGGTCGGCGTACCTGCGTCGGCGGTCTTGTCGTTGCTCTTCCCCTGGCCCGCCTGTGCCTGTTGCTCGCCCTGATTGGCGTCCGCGTCGGGATCGTCGCTCGGGGTTCCCTTCCCCTGCTGCTGGCCCTGCCCCTTCTCGCCCTTCTGGCCCGAACCGGACTGCTCACCCGGCCCTTTCTGCTGCTGGCTGCCCTTCTGATTTGATGCCTGCTGCTGCCCCTGATTCGGGATTTTCATCTTGTTCATCAGGTTGGCCATCGCGTCGCGCATCTTGTCCATCAGCGACTGATTCGGATCGTTGCCACCCTGCTTGGCGTTCTGGGCCGACTGCTTGTCGCCCTGGTCCTGCATCCCGCCCTTGCCGTCCGGACCGCCTTCCTTGCCACTCTCGCCGGACTTCTCCATCCCTTCTTCGCCGGCTTCTTCGAGGTCGTCTCCGGCCTGGTCGCCCGCCGACTTGATCTGGGACTGTTTGGACTGCGCCATGTCCTTGGTGTCGATCCCGGCGTTGACATCGGGCGTTTCGGACTCCGAAAGCGCCTCCTCACCAGCTTTCTCAAGGTCCGGCTGTTTGGTGGCGCCGGATTGATCCAGCGGGATCGTGAGCGGATCCTGGCCGGGGCGCTTGGGCTGCTTGCCCCGGACCGCCACTTCTTTCGTGGGCTGGAAGAAGTCGGCCACCGCCTCGACGATCGGCGCGCGGAGATCGAGGGTCCCGAGCACCCCGTGCCGGATCAGGAACAACGCGCCTGCCGCGGCCAACAGCGCCGCAGCCGGATAAAGCTGCCGCGGGACGCGCAGCGGCATCGCCTGCGACACAGGAACCGCCGCCGCCAGCCGCTCGGCGCCCGACTGCTGGGCTTCGAGAAAGTCCGCCGAGCTCCGGCTCGATGCATCCGGCTGCAGGAAGTGATACGCGGTCGACAGGGTGTCGGACAAGCGGAGCCGGCTGTCGACTGTCTGGGCCACTGAATAGGGCGACGGCAGCGTCCGCATGGTGCGCCACGCCGCGATCCCGGTGCCTACGCCGAACAGCACCACTGGCCAATACCATGCCAGCAAATCCGTGCCGAACAACAGGAGCGCCAGCGCACCAGCCAGTGCCGCCGCCGCGCCAACCGAAGTCTGCTCCCAGACCAGATTCAAAAGAGCCCGGCGGCGGGCCTGGGTGATCAACGTGTGGAGGGCGGGGGCGGCGGTCAATGTATTATCCTACTACTCGTAGAAGAGGTATTTCTGCCAGTGCTCTTCGCTTCTAGCCAATAGACGCATGAGATGGCGGCTGGTGTGCAAGCTGAACGGACGCGGCGGCCGCAGCAGCTTGAGCCCCGCCTCTTCCGGAGTCCGGCTGCCCTTACGGTTGTTGCAGGAGTGGCAGCAGGCAACCAGATTCTCCCAGGTGGTCTCCCCGCCGCGCGACCGCGGGACCACGTGGTCGAGCGTCAGCTCGCTCGCCGGAGAGGTCTTGTGGCAATACTGGCAGGTGTACTTGTCGCGCATCATGATGTTCTTGCGCGATAGCGCCCGCGCCTGGTGTGGAATCCGCCGGTACTCCAGCAGCCGGATCACGCTCGGCACCGCGTGGACCGCGCGCGACGAGTGCAGGCTGTGCGCCGAAGTAGCCTCGGTCGCAGCGACACCCTTCAGCACCAGGACCAGCGCACGCCGCGCGGCACAGATGTTGACGGGCTCATAGCTGGCGTTCAACACCAGCACGGGCTGCTGCATTCGAAGGGGACTGGCCATGTCTAGGATGCTCCTGTTTTTGCCGGGGGAACACGCCGGTCTGCTCTCGCTAACGTCACTACACTCACATGCGCCGCGCCAACTCTTTTCAATGCCCGGGAACAAGCGCGCGCGGTTGCTCCCGTCGTCAACACATCATCGATCAGTAAAATCCGCTTTCCTTCCACCCGCCTGCCGCGGCGTCCCACGAACGCTCCGCCACGATTGCGCTCCCGCTCAGCCAGCGACAGGCCTGACTGCCGGATTCCGTACTCGCGCCGTAGCGGCATCTCGACGGGGATTCCGGTCCGGCGGCTCAGTTCGCCCGCCAGCAACGCGGCCTGGTTGAACCCGCGCCTGTAGCGCCGCCACCAGTGCATCGGCATCGGAACAATCGCGTCGAACCGCTTGTCCCGCGGCAGCGCCTTCGAGAGCAGAATCCCGAGCGGACCGGCCAGTGTCTCGATCCGTCCGTATTTGAACTCGTGGATCAACTGGCGCAGGACGCCCTGGTAGCTGCCGTACGAGAACGCGGAGTCGAACCCCGTCTGGCCCTCGCGGCAGGCCGCGCACAACCCCGAAGCGTCCAGCGACCACTCCTCGAGAAACGGTGCCCGGCACTGGACACAGGCCACTCCCGGATTCCAGGCTTCGACACTCTCCAGGCACGCGGCACACACGGGCACGCGCGAGATATCGCGCAACGGCTCAGCGCAGATCCGGCAATCGTCGGGATAGATGGTCCCGGCAACCCAACCGGCCGCGGATTCAGCTAAGGAAGCCCATGATACCGAGAAGATCCACCTCCTGGGGGTCACTCACATTATACACAAGGAATGATTGGGGCCGGTGAACCCAGCGCCAGGGATAGTGGTCAGCCGCTGATCTTGCCTTCGAGTGCCGCCGACTGCCTGCCGTCACATTGGCGGCGGACCGTCTCGAACTCGCCGCCCAGCAGCCTGCCGTCCGGCATCATCCAGGCGTCGCCCGGATTCCGGCGGCGCCGCTCGACGCGGTACCACAGGCCGTTGGTCCGTGTGAACCAGACGTCGTCCGATTCCCGGATGACCGGGTCCGCGGACGGGCCTTGGGGACGCCTCCGGAACCACTGCGGCCGGTCGTGCTTTGCACGGCGCAGGATCCCGGTGAGCGGGTGCACGTACAAGCCCCAGACCGGTCCGCTGATCGTGAAGTAGCTCGCCCAGACCTCTCCGTGGTGCATGTAGGTGTTCACACGGACGAAGTCCGGGACGTGCTGCAGCACGTGGAATCCGGTTACCGACCGGGCGTCGATGCCAGCGACAATCTCCTGGTAGACCTTATTCCAGGGCCGGTTGACCTGCTTCTCGATGAACCGCCGCAACGGCGCCAGATTCTCGTTGAGCGTCTTCCCGTCATCCCGGCGGATCCGCCGCGGAACTCGGTCAAATTCCTCGAAGTCGGCCTGGTTGGAGACACGGAGCCGCGTCGCATGATTGGGCATGCGGGACCCGATGCGCGGACGCTCGACGATCACTTTGTGCATGTCGCTTCGCATAGGTCAGTTCCAATGGAGGGCTCCTCGGACAACTGTACACCACTTCGATGAGGTGTACAAGCCTTATGCGAAAATTCTATAAACTAAGTACCCAACATAAACTGACATCAGCAATGCTCCTTCGCCCCTCGTGATTGTCCTCCCGCTCCGGATCGCGAGAGGCAGAAGAAGCATGCTGAGCACTGCCATGACGGCCAGATCTAGCTGTCCGCCGGGCGGCACCGCCACCGGACTCAGCACCGCCGCCAGCCCGCCAATCGCGAGCAGGTTGAAGATGTTCGAGCCCACCACGTTTCCCAGCGCGATGCTCGAGTTGCCCGCCCGCGCCGCGATCACGCACGTAGCCAGCTCCGGCAGTGTGGTGCCAATCGAGACGACGGTCAGCCCGATCACGTTCTCGGGCATCCGGAATGCCCGCGCCAGGTCCACGGCTCCCTCGACCGTCCAATCAGCTCCAACGGAGACGCCAACGAGTCCAAGTGCGGCGATCACCAGTTGCCGCCCGGCGGGGCGGTTCTCGAACTGTTCACCCTTGTCCTCGACTCCGCGGACCCCTTCGATCGCGCGGCACGCAGCGGAATAGATCGCCGTGTAGTACAGGAAGATCGCGAACAGCAGCAGGAGGATCAATCCATCGCTGCGGCTCAACAAGTCGGCCCCCGCGCGGTTGATCGGCCGGTCCAGAGCCAGGATCAGCAGCGCCGACGCGGCCACCCACAGCATCGGGATCTCGCGCGTGATCAACGTTGTCTCAACGTCAAGGGGCCGGATCAACGCGGTGACGCCAAGCACGAATCCAACGTTGACGATGCAGGATCCGATGATGTTGCCGAACGCGAGCGCCGTCTCTCCGCGCCACGCCGCGACCGAGTTGACTACCAGCTCCGGCGTTGAGGTCCCGAAGGCCACTACGGTCATTCCGATTACCAGCGGCGAAACGCCCAGGGCGGAAGCCACCGAGGCGATCGCACTCACGAAATACCGCGCGCTGAATAGGAGAACCGCCAGACCAGCCACGAATACGAACGCACTGGCCCACGGCCAGCCGTCCACCATCTCCATCATCCCCGATACAATAACATACGTGACTCGCTGAACCCTGATCGCGGCCGCGGGCGCCACGCCGCTCGCCGCCCAGTCCCCGGTCCCTGTGATCGACACCCATATCCACCTGTTCGACCCCACCCGTCCGCAAGGGGTCCCCTGGCCGCCCAAATCGAACACGCTGATCTACAAGCCCACTTATCCGTCGCACTTCCGCGCGCTGGCCACCAAGCACGGCGTGGTTGGAGCGGTGATGGTGGAATGCAGCCCCTTGTTCGAGGACAACCAATGGGTCCTCGACGTGATCGCCAAGGACACTGTGATGACCGGTATGATCGGCAACCTCGAACCCGCGGACAAGGACTTCGGAAAGCAGTTGGAAGGTCTCCGCAAGAACCCGCTCTATCTCGGGATCCGCTATGGCGACCTGTGGGGGCGCAGCATCCACGCGCAGAGCACCAACCCGGCCTTCCTCGCCGGCCTAAAAGAGCTCGCCTCACACGGCCTGGTGCTCGACACCGCCAATCCGAAGGCTGAGTTGATGGAGGACATCCTCCGCATTTCGGACAAGATTCCGAACCTCCGCATCGTCATCGACCACCTTCCCAAGATGGAGCCCCAGCCCGGGGACGCGACTCTGGCGGAACTCCACAAACGGCCCCAGATTTTCGTCAAGATCTCGGCGGTGCTGCGGAAGTCCGGCGACAAGGTCCCGCAGGATGTTGCCTTCTACAAGGACCGTCTCGACCGCCTGTTTGCGGCCTTCGGCGAGGACCGCGTCCTTTACGGCAGCGACTGGCCCAACAGCGAGCCCCTCGGGACCTACAGCCAGGTGTTCGGAATCGTTCAGCGCTATTTCTCCGGCAAGGGCGCGAAGATCGCGGAGAAATACTTCTTCCGCAATTCGCAAAAAGCCTACCGCTGGATCAAGCGGGACCCGAAGCAAACTCTCGCATAACAGCTTCCCGCAGCACGTTCGGAGGGAGCAGCCCCTGATCGAGCACGAAGTCGTGGAAACGCTTGGCATCGAACTTCGGCCCGAGCTTCTTTTCCACCTCCCTGCGGATCTCCATCAACCGGACATAGCCGTAGAAGTACGAGGTGGCCTGGCCCGGCGCGCGGAAGGTGTACCGGTCGGTCTCCTGCTTGGCCATCGCCTTCGACGTCACCACGTCCTCTTCGAGCACCCGCTGGGCCTCTTCCACTGTGATCTTGCCCATTTGCAGCTCCGGATCGAGGAACGCCCGGGCCGCACGCATCAGCCGGAAGTCGAGCGAGACCAACTGTCCCTCGAGCGGCATGAAGGGCAGCATGATCGCTTCGGCGTACAATCCCCATCCCTCGACGTTGGCACTGTTGAACGCAAAGATCGCGCGCGCGTTGGACACGCCACGCTCCACCATTTTGGCGAACTGCATCTCGTGTCCCGGCCGGAGTTCGTGGGCCGCCAGTGACCAGGATGCGGCGGAATACGTGAAGTCGTCGTACTGCAGCGCACCTTCCTTGGCCGCGACGCTCAACGGCAGCACAAACTCGCCCATCTCTCCGCGATTTCCGATCAGCCGCGGCGGACGCATGTTGGGCGCCGGACTCGCGGCCGCTTCCGCCGGAGTCGCCACACGGATCCGGGCATCGCGTGTGGGCAACGTGACCAGGTTTTCGCGCCGCACGATCTCTTCGATCTGCCGCAGCCGGTCGCGATAGTGAGGCAGAATCGCATTGCCGGTGAACTGCTCCTTCTTAAGCTCGCGCATCACCTGGCGATAATCGGTGAAACTCCAGCCCCGTTGCTTGGCCAGCTTCGCCGCCACGGCCTGCATCTCGGACTGCAGTTCCACAAACGAAGCGCGGGCCATCTTGACCAGTTCTTCTGGCTTCATATCCACGCCGTAGCGTTCGAGCGCCAGCCCGTACAATGCCGGATGGCGGCGGAATCCGGTGCGGGAACGCGGCAGAATCTCAGCCTTGAGGAATTCGTTGTGCCGGGCGAACTGGCCGCGCAGGGTGCTCAGCGCGTCCTGGTAGCCATCGATCTTGTACCGGGCAAAGAGCTGGCCGATCCCATCCAGGTAAGCGCCGGACTGCTCGAGGTTCTCCTCGACTTCACCGCGGAACGGAGCCTCGAGTCCCTTCTTGGCGAGGCCCTCGCGGGCCCGTTCCTCGGCGATGACTGTCGCCGGGCGGTAGCCGCTCTCCATCCCCGCGTAACGCTTCAGCCGCACCAGCGCGGCCTTCCGCCGCCCGGGCGCGACCTGGTCATCGAGCAGCACCCGGATCCCGCCGAAGATCTGGCCCGAGAGTCCGGAATAGGAAGCCAGCGTGTGTTTGTCGGACAGCTCCTGCGCGCGGATGTTCCTCGCCGCCGCGTCGATCATGATCTGGAGATCCTGCCGGACGAGCGGGTCGTCCTCCTCGTTCAGCCGGCGGCGCAGCTCGGACACAGCCTTGCGTGCGGCGGCCTGCTGGGCATCGCGCGCCTTGACGGTGAAGTCGGTGATTGCTCATCGAGCCCGTCAATTCCCATGGAACCGGCGCCCTCGGGGGAGAATTTAGCGGCAATTTCGAGCAAGACTCGCGCATGCTCATTGCTTTTGTCGACCCACGCCGGGGCGGCGGCAAGGCACAGGGATCCCAGTAGCGTGATTGCAACCTGACGCATACTTCATATGCTAGCGCGGCGGACTCTCAGCCTTGACGCTACCGCCGTCCCCACAGCGGTTCCACCATCTCACGGTTCATCCCGTCCAGCACCCCTCGCAGCCGCGCCAGGACCTCAGGGTGCCCCGCGGACTGGTTCGTGGTCTCCCCCGGGTCCCGGCTCAAGTCGAACAACTCAAATTCCGCTTTCGCCTGCCCGCGCGCGGCTTGCCGGACAACCTTCCAATCCCCCTGCCGGAGCGCGAGATTCTGTCCGTAACGCCAGAAGAGCTGCGCGTGCGGATCCCCCGTCCGCTTGCCTTCGAGGTACGGAACCAGATCCGCTCCATCCAGGTTCGTGGGCAGCTCCGCACCGGCTGCCGCGAGCACGGTGGGCACGATGTCGAGCGAGCTCACGGGGCGCTCGTACACTCTTCCCCCGCGAATCCGGCCCTTCCACTGCATGGCAAACGGGACCCGGATCCCGCCCTCATACAACTGTCCCTTGAACCCCCGTAGAGGCTTGTTCGACGAGGTGAGCTCGGCGGTGGGTCCGCCATTGTCGCTCAGGAAGAAGACCAGAGTGTTGGCGGGCAGCTTCTTGAGAATCTCGCCGATCGAGCGGTCCATCGCCGACAGCAGCCCCGCGAACACGCGGCGGTGGAGGTCCGCGATGTGCGCAAAGCGCCGCGTGTCAGCGAGCGCCGCCTGCATCGGACTGTGGACCGCGTTGTAAGGAACATAGAGGAGGAACGGCTCGCGCCCCTTGGCGTTCAGAAACCGCAGCGCCTCCCGCGTGAGGGCATTGGTGAAATACTCCTTCTCGACCAGCGGCTCATTCCCGCGCCGGACCGGGTTTTCCTCGTCATACGGCGGCTCCGGATTTCGGAGGTGAGACTCGACTCCTTCGTACGGCGGCGGAACGTAGTAGTGGCCCTCGTACAGGAATCCGTAAAACTCGTCGAATCCGCGCTTCTGTGGAAGGAATTCGCCGGATCCGCCGAGGTGCCACTTGCCGATGCAGGCGGTCCGGTAGCCTAGCTTCTTGAGCCGCTCGGCGAGTGTCAGCTCACGCAGCGGCAGCCCCACGCCAGGCTCTGCGTTCTGGCGTCCGATGGCGTTCAGCTCATGTCCGAAGCGCGTCTGGTAGCGTCCGGTGATGAGTCCGGCGCGCGAGGGACAGCAGAACGGCGCGGTGACGTAGCCCTGGGTAAAGCGGACTCCATTGCGGGCAATGGAGTCGATATGCGGAGTCGGAATCTCCGGATTTCCCTGGAATCCGGTCTCGCCGTAGCCCAAGTCGTCGGCAACAAAGATGACGACGTTGGGCGGGGACGCAGCGGAGGCAGAGAGGGCGCCGAAGCAGGAGGAGAGGAATGCACGCCGATGCATTAGAGTGCCGGACACCTCCGAGCTTTTGAGGCTGATCTTCGGAGGCATGAGCCATGATACGTCAACAATGGCCTCGAATCGTAGACGCACCTCGGTCCCGCGGTACTGCCGCCTCGCCACTGCTGTATAGTTGATCCTCAAGGAGACATCATGGCCTCAAGAGGGTTCATCCTGGCGGTCTGCGCCACGCTCACTCTCCATTCCCAGGACAACGGCGTCCTGACCGGTACCATCACCGATACGACTGGAGCGGTAGTCGTGGGCGCCGCGGTCAGCGCGGTGAACACCGCGACGAACTTCGAGTCGACCGCATCCTCGAACTCCGAGGGACTGTACCGGATTCCCTTCCTGCGCCCCGGAACCTACCGAGTCCGGATTGCAGCGGCCGGCTTCAAGAGTTTCCTGCGCGACAACGTCGAGCTGCGTGTTGGGGCGACGGTCCCGGTCAACGCCGTGATGGAGCTCGGCGCCGTGGCCGAGTCGGTTCAAGTCACCGCCGCCGTGCCGCTGCTCGAGTCGGAGACCTCCTCCACCGGCACCGTAATCAGCGGCGAGTTCTTCCAGCGGATGCCGCTCTACCAGCGCCACTCGCGCGCGCTGCTCTACCTGACTCCGGGCGTCAACGTCAGCGGACTCGGCTACGCAGGCTCGCTCGGCGGATTTTCGATCAACGGCGGCGCGACCAGCAACATCGGCTTCTTCGAAGACGGCATGTACGGCGTCCAGCCGAGCGGCACCAACACCACCGACACGATCCTCAGCACGATCGAGGAAGCCAAAGTCATCACCACCGTGCTCCCGGCGGAATACGGACACTCGGCCGGCGGTGCCATCGTGATTGTCAAGAAGAGCGGGACCAACCAGCTCCACGGCGGCGGCGGGACACTGTTCCGCGAGGGTCCTATGCAGCACCGCCGCTTCATGCAGGCGGCGCGCTTTGAGCAGACCGGCAACAGCCTCCACTTCTACCAGCCGGACTTCAACGTCAGCGGACCCGTCTACATCCCCAAGCTCTACGACGGCCGCAACAAGACGTTCTTCATGTTCGCCGGACAATACCTGATGGAACGCCAGGGCGAGCAGATCTCCTGGAGCGTCCCCACCGCCGAAGAGCTCGGCGGCAACTTCAACTACGGCGGCCGGTCCGGCGTCAACGCCATTTACGACGCGCGCACCACTGCGTTGAACAATGGCGTTTGGTCGCGGCAGCCCTTCCCCGGCAACATCATTCCTCGGGCCCAGTGGGACCCGGTAGCCACCAGGTTCCTCAGCGAAAGAGTATGGGAGCTGCCCAATCTGCCGGGCACGCCGACCGCCACCGGCGCCACTGGTAATGTCCAGTTGCCGCGTCAAAAAACGGTCGACTGGGCCAACTACAGCCTGCGTGTGGACCAGCAATTCGCCAACCGCTTCAAGATGTTCTACAACTGGAGCTTCAACACCCGGACCGCGTTCACCCCCAACCTCGACGTCGTCAACCTCCTCTACAACTCCTCCCAGCGGACCTCCAAGGACGCCCAGACCACCACCGGCATCGGCGCCACCTACACGCTCAGTCCTTCGATGATCAGCGAGACGCGCATCAACTACTACCGCTTCCGCAACGACACCACCTGGCCCGGCTATGGCACCGACTTCGGCAAGCTGCTCGGCATCCCCAATGTCGGCGCGGGCAGCATGCCCGTGGTCACCGGGATCCCGAACGTCGCCAACCCGAGCCTCAACGTCGAGGAGACGATCAACTTCCGCGAGGACGTGAGCAAGCTCTCCGGCAAACACGCCTTCAAGTCCGGCTACGATCTGATGCGCCTGCGCCGCAACAACTACACGCGCGACAACAATGCCGGAACCTTCAACCTGGCGGGCACGAACGGACTGAACCCCAACGGCGCCTCGATCCCGAACACCGGCGGCAACGCACTCAGCCAGTTGATGGTGGGCGCGGTGTCGAGCTTCACGCTCACGACGAACCTGCTCAGCAACCTGCCGCGCAACTGGATCCACTCCTGGTATATCCAGGACGACTGGAAGGCGCTCCCCAACCTCGTTCTCAACTTCGGAGTGCGGTACCAGTTCCAAAGCACTCAGAACAACAAGTACGGCCAGGTGTCGAGCTTTGATCCCACCGGCGCGGACAACATCGTGCCCGGCGCGCGCGGCGTAATCATCCACCCCAAACAGCTCCACAAGCAGGACTGGAACAACTTCCAGCCCCGCGCCGGACTGGCCTGGACCCTTCCGAAGAACCTCGTCCTGCGCGCCGGATTCGCGCTGTCGACGGTCGACGAGCGGCTCCCGGTGGCGCCGACCGAGGAATACGGCTCGGCCACAGCGCGCATCGACACTCCCAACGGCGACTTCCGCCCGCGTTTCCAGATCAGCCAAGGTCCGCTGGCTTCCCTGCTCCAGTTTCCCGTGATCCGTCCCGACGGCACAATTCCCTTTGCCGGCGCCAACCTCGGCGGACGCGGCGCGACGCTGGTCGACCGGAATCGCAAGGCGCCGTACACGATGAACTGGAACTTCGGGATCCAGCATGGATTCGCGACCAACTACCTGGTCGAGGTCACCTACACCGGCAACGCCGGCGTCAATGGATTCGAAAACCGCGAAATGAACGGCATCGACTACGACTGGGCGAACAACCTGCGGCTCACCAACCCGGCCCAGTTCAGCGCCCTGCAGAGCAACTCCCAGGTCTTCCGGCCGTATCCGAATTTCGGTGGGATTAGCTTCCGGACCAACGGCGCCCGCTCGAACTATCACGCGGGCACCGTAAAGCTCGACAAGCGCGTGTCGCATGGGCTGTCGCTGCTGACCTTCTACACCTACTCGAAGGGCATCGATTCCGCGGCCGCGAACAACCTGATCCGGCGCAGCGTCGACCGTGCCGAGAGCGCCAACAACCGCACGCATCAGTACACCGGCAGCATGACCTATGAGTTGCCGCTGGGCAAGGGGCGCAAGTGGCTCAACCGCGGCGGCTGGATCAACGCGGCTTTCGGCGGATTCGACATGGTCTACCTGTACCGGATCTCGAGCGGCGACTCCCTGACCTTCGGATTCGGCGGCAGCCCCTTCCAGTACATGCCGGGCGTGGTAGCTACCCGCGGCGGCCGCCCGAACTCCACGGGACAGCGCGCGCGTCTCCGCGACAACTGGACCGACATCGGCGGCGACCGGTTTGTGCAGGCCAACCAGAACGGCCTGATCGAGTCAATGAGCTACTTCGCGTATCCGGCGGCGTTCACGCAAGGCAACGTTGGCCGCAACACCTTTGACCGGCAGCGGTTTATTGATACGCAGTTTTCAGCTTCCAAGGAGTGGAAGATTAAGGAACGCGCCACGGCCGAGTTTCGCTTCGACTTCCAGAATCCGTTCAAGTGGTATAACCTGTCGGCGCCGAACGCGACTGTCAACTTCACCAATCCGGCGGCGTTCGGCAAGGTGTCGACGAGCACGTCGGACGAGGGTACGACAGCGAACGCCGGCGGACAGGGCTTGATGAACATCACCCTGTCGTTCCGGTTCTAACTGAATCCAGTACAAACCTCACTTCACCGCCGGCGCCACGGGCAGGACCATGTGGGAGGGAAACCGCGCACTATGATGCACCGTGTTGTCCTGCGTCACCATGCGCGTGTTCTTTCCGAGCGGCTCGCCCGTGCCGGGGTTAACGTCGAACCGGGGGAAGTTGGAGCTTGAGATGTCTACGCGGATTCGGTGCCCCTTCTTGAAGACGTTGGCCGTCGGAAAAGGGGCGATCGTGAACTGATATACCTGAGCGGGCGTGAGCAGCACCTGGTGATTGCGGGTAGCGCGATATCGTCCGCGCACGATGGCGTCGGTGATGTTCAGGTCGAATCCCCCGGGCCACGTCGTGCTGGGTGGGTACACGTCCACCAGCTTGGCCGTGAAGTCGGTGTCGGTCCGGTTCGTCGAGGCGTGCAGTGTGACGGTGATGGGGCCGATCACCGTCAGGTCCTCAGTCAACGGCTCCGTCTGGAAGACCACCACGTCGCTCCTGGCTCTGAGTGGCATGAACGGCGCGGCCGACGGCGGGAAGCGTGGGTCCTCGCGCTGGTCATAGGCTCCATCCTTGAGGCGGGCTGACGATCCCCTCCGATCGTGGGCACTGGGTGTGCGGGGTCGAAAGTGTAGGTGGTGGAAGAAGACGCGGCGGCGGGTTTCACGGGTGACAAGGCGCCGTTGCCATGGAAGTAGTAGTTGACGAGCCTCGTTCCCGGCACCGGCCAACTCGGGTAGTCTCGCCAGGTTCCACCATGGAATAGCCGCCCATCGGTGTCCTTGTGGCCGTCACCGAGTCCCATGACGAACAGCCGCACCGGTGATTCGGATTCCACTCCGGTGCCGAGCCCCTTCAGGAAGTGGTCGAACCACCGGATGTGGAACGCCGTCTGGAAATCAGGGATCGCCGCTTCGGCGCCGAACGCCACGTCGCCCGCGAACGGGCGGAGGTTGCCGCTGTGCGTCCACGGTCCCACCAGGAGCCGCTGCGGCGTCCTGTTGCGACGCCTAAGCTCGGAGAAGTTCTGGAAGGTCCCCGCAAGGAAGATGTCGTACCAGCCTCCCACGTGGAGCATCGGGATGTCTGCCGTTTCGTCATAGTGCTCTGACCAGTTCACCATCCGATCCTTCCAGAAGGCGTCGTAGTCGGCGTGCTCGAAGAAGTCCAGGTACCACGCCTCGTAGGTGGGCTCGATGCTCAGCGGGTTCAAACCGCGCTTCATCGGCTGCAGGGCGTACCACGTCTCCACCTTCTCGCGCTCCAGCAGCGCTTTCACCTCCGGGCGCTTGGCGTCGGCCAGCAGATGTGTCCATGCCCAAGTGAGCTGGCGCCCCATCTCGTAGGTGCCACGGTAGCGAACGCCGTGGTCCCAACCGTTCGCGAGGCCGCCCATATTGAGCAGCAGCGCGGCCAGCGCAGGCGGCTTGAGCTGTGCCGCTCCCGCCTGCGAGTGCGCGGCAAACGACTGTCCCCACATCCCCACCTTTCCATTTGCATACGGCTGCCGCGCCAGCCACTCGATCGCGTCGTAACCGTCGGTGGCGTCGGCCGGCTGCACCTTGAGGAAAGACCCTTGCGAGGTGTAGCGCCCGCGCAGGCTTTGCACCGCCACCACGTAGCCCCGCTGCGCGAAGTAGCGAGCCGAGGCAGCCAGCGTTTCCCGCGCGTACGGCGTCCGGTTCAGCAGGACGGGGAGCTTGGACGTCACCACACCGCCGTTCGCCACGGGCCGGTACAGGTCGGTTGCCATCAGCTTGCCGTCACGCACCGGGATCATCACATCCCGTGTGACGATCACGCTGCCGTATTGCGCGGACGCCGGCGCCTGTGCCACGAGCACGAGCGCCATGACCGTGCTCACAATGCCAAAGCGCCGCAGCGACACGTCCTGGACGGCGCGCGTGGCGCGCTCGAAAGTGGCAGTCTTCAAACGGACCCTCCGCCGCCGGGCAGTCATGTCTGTGTTACGAAAGCAATAGCCGTCGGCGAACGCTCACCGTAGCCTACCACATGGCCGGGGAAACACATTCGGAACCGGCGCGTTGGGCGTGTAAAGCGTCTACGAATGCGCCGGATTCTCAACCGGAGGCGCGTACGGCATCCTCGGGGGCTCCGGCTGCACCGGCAGGATAATCCAAGCCAGGATGTAGGCGATCACCCCGGGCACCACCGGCGTGCAGAAAGTCCCCACCACCCACAACAGCCGCACCAGCGTCACGTCGGAGTTGAAGTACTCCGCCATTCCGGCGCAGACTCCGGCAATCTTTTTGCCTTCCAGCCGCCGGTACATCCGCTTCGGCGGAGCCGCTGGATGGACGGGCTGCGTGCCGGGAACCGCGCCCCCGCACTGCGAACAAAAGCGTGACTCGTCTCCCATCTGGACGCCACACTGAGTACAAAACATTGTTTACCCTTCCTCTCTTCGCAGGAGGCTACGGAGCCCGGATGAAAAATGTTCCATGAATCTGGCCCCGGCGGGCGACGCCGGATACCAGCACTACTGCTCCTTGACGCACACCTGCCGGATCGCCTCCAGCTTCGCGTCACTCAAGTAGCCGTACCGGTTCACCCACACGCCGTGCCGCGACGCATTCCACGCCACCCCCATCCGCCTCCGGAAATCGTCGAGCGGACCGTATCCATGCGCCAGCGCATACACCGGCGTGGACCCGGCCGCGATCTGCGCCTCAACGATCTTGCGCGTTTGGGCACGCTCTCCCACCGGATGCGCCTGGTCCGGTTCGGGATAGACGTAGTCGCGCAGCGTAGGCAGCCCCGCATCGTCGGCGATATCCACCAAGCGCACCAGCGCCCGCGTGAGCAGCTTTTCATCCAATGCCGGGTTTGCCCGCAGGATCACGTCGCCGTAGAACCGCAGCATCACCGGCCAATGCATCGTGTACAGCTTGACACTGATGGCCGAGGCGTTCTTCGCGAACCGTCCGTAGTCGAGCCCCGACACCAGCGACCACGGCGGCGGAAACGCGTTCGGCACCAGTTCGATCCGCTTGCCGCCCGCCTCGTCCATCGCCTTCCGGAACGCGGCGATCAGTTCCTCGGCCAGGATCGCCTTGAAGCGCAGCCAGTCGAGCAGCACCGGCTGGTCCTTGAGCCAGTGCAGCAGCCGGTAACGTCCGCCGTCGGCTTCCGCCCAGGGGAGCAGGTCGGCGTTGGTGAGTCCGCCGTGGATTTTCGTGTAGAGCGCGCCCGCCGCGCGCCGCATGCGGTCAAAATCGAATCCCAGGCGCGTGGCCGCGGCTTCAGCGTGCGGACCGAAGTCCAGAAAAATGTCGTCGAGGAAGTAGGGCGGATACTCCGGCCAGTCGACACGCAGCCCGGCGGCATCCGGATACGCCTGCACCAAGTCCTTCAACAACGCGCAATGATACGCCACGATATGCGGACTCGCCAGGCTGCCGTTGTTCGCCAGCCTTTGCGGCGGGATCCGCCCGTCGGGCAGCAGCGGACGGTCGTCGCCCTGCGGCCCGCCGAACTGGACCCGGTATCCCGGCGGGATCGCCGCCTGCACCTGCAGGTAGACCTTCAAATGCCGCGCCTGGGCCGCGCGGATGAAGTTCTTGAGCACCGGTCCTTGTTTGCGGGTCAGCTCGGCCGGAGGCGGCGGCTGATAGCGGAGTCCATGATACAGCCGCGTGTTTGGAGCAAAGCCCGGCGCAGTCTTGACGAAGAGCTCGCGCCGTCCCCACAGTGTCCGGTCGAGCAGCCGGACACTGCCCGCGCCCGCGTCGATCGGCGGCTCGCGCGACCCGGACTTCTCATCGGAAGGCTCCATCACATACGGCGAGGTCGCAACCGCGGTGGCGCCCGCCTTGTGGACCAGATTGTCAAGGGTCCGTTCGATACCTTCGTGCTGAATCCACTCGGGCATCATCGTGATGCCGATGAAATTGCGTGGCATCTATGTCAGAATTCCGGCGGAAACGCAATTACGGACACCGGCACGCCGTCCGGATCGCGCCAGACGCCCATCTTGGCGCCGAAGTCCTGCATCGCCACCGGCTCCATCACCGGAACTCCCGCCGCCTCCATCTTTGCGGCGAAGGCGTCGATGCCGCTCACCACGAACCCGCAATGCATGTGTCCGGCGGGAATCTGGTTACGCTGGACTTCGGGGACTGTACCGGGCGCGGCCTTGTGCAACGCCAAGGTGCAACTGCCCGTGTCTAACTCGCTCCACTCGGGCGACTCCATCTTCAGTTTGAGGCCGAGCCAATCGCGATAGAACGCGACGCTCTTCCCCATGTCGCTGACGAAAACGATCGCGTAGGAAAGGTTGGTCATGGATGCCTGCTACCGGGGGATGATAGCATGGCCCCAATGACCAGGCGAACCCTGTTGCAATACGGCATCACCGCCACCGCGCTGGCGCAGACCCCGCCGCCACCGTTGAGCCTTGAGGAACACGGCCCGCTCGTGATCGAGCGTGCGAGGCCAGGTAAACCGCACACGGGCAAGGTGCTGGCGGCGATTCAGCCGCACTCGGACGACATTCCGATCTTCGCCGCCGGAACCTGCTTCAAACTCATGGACGAGGGCTACACAGGCGTCCTGATCCGCGTCACCAACGACGACATGGCCGGACCCGGAGGAATCGCGCAGACCGTCACCGCGAATGAGCGCGACAACTTCGCCGTTGCCCGCGTGATGGGCATGAAGCAGGTCTTCGACCTGAACTACAACAACCACACGATGGACAACATCGCACGTTCCGAGCTGCGGGCGCGGTTCATCTTTCTGTTCCGGCTGCTGCGTGTCGACACCGTGATCACCTACGATCCGTGGGGACACTACGAAGAGAACCCCGACCACTACGTCACATCGGCCTGCGTCGAGGCGGCGGCCTGGATGGCGGCTGGATCCAAGGACTACCCCGAGCACTTCGCCGCCGGACTCAAGCCGAAGAGCATCACCGAAAAGTACTACTTCGGCCGCTTCCAGCAGCGTGTGAACCGCATCGTCGACATCACGTCAACCGTCGAGCGGAAGGTGGACGCCAACCTCGAGAACATCGCCCAGGGTCCGGCTGGACACAACGGCGTCCGATTGCGCGACCGGCTCGCACGCGAGGGCAAGAAGCTCGACCTGCTGCCCGCCGACGACCGGACCGCCAACCGCAACTACATCCGCGAGTTCGTCCTGGCGCGCGACCGCGAGACCGGACGCCGGCACGGGATCGAGTACGCCGAGCAGTTCCACTACATCGGCCCGGAGGAGAGCCGGGTCGAGCAGTACATCCGCCGCAACGCCAAATAGCGGCTAACGCCGTTCCAGAAATCCCAGCAAGCCTTCCTCCGCCTGTTCCAGTGCAGGCAGCGATTCACGCTGCTGGACCCGGATCCCAGCCGCCTGAAGTGGCGCCAAGGCATGCTTGATCTCAGCGTCCTTCACGAAGATCCGCTCCGGAAGGCCACGAGCCTTCCGCACTGCGCCGAGCAGGATCTCCGCCGCAAGTTCCCCGTCAGTCTTCTCCGGCCCTGCCGCCTGGACTTCCAGGACATACCCCGAACGCTGATCCACCGCAATCGCCACTCTCAGCACGGCTGCACGCTCATTCTTTCCGCCCACGCTGCTCGCGGTCCAGGCAACTCCCAATTCAAGACGGCCATCGGAAGGACGGTGGGCCTTGAGTTCTTCGATCATCGAATCCGGGATCTTCTTCACGGGCGCCGGAGTGGAATCCGGGAGGTCCTCGACCGTCAATATGAATCCACCGTCTTCCCGCCGGATGGTAGGATAGTGGCCCGGCCATCTCCGGGACTGGCCCCACGCGTAGTTGACGGCGCGCAGACACTCCAACAGCGTCTCCCCTTCCGGCTGGTTGACCGGATGAGGATGGTAACGGGGCCGGAAGCTATGGAACAAGGGCCGCCGTCCGGATCCCGCTTTCAATCCAAGAGCGGCCAGCATACTTTTCTCCTCGGCCCGCATGTCCTTGGCCAGTTCGAATGACACAGCCACCGCATCATTGTTGCTGAAGAACGTCTTGATGTCATGTCCAAAGGGCCTCGCCTGCTGCGCCTCGAAGTGGGCCAAGCCGCGCTCGCCGCGGTAGGCGATCAGCGAGAAGTGTTCGCCCATCGCGCCGGTGATCGTGCAGTAGCGGCTCTCCTCAGGCAGCACGACCCGGAAAAGCTCCCTCTCCGAGATCTGCTCCCAGGGAGCCAGCTTTTGCAGGATCTGGCTCTCCTGAACCAGTTCCACCGCGGTAGCCCGCGTCAAGGGAGGTTCGTCGCCGATCATCCGGGCGAAGAATACTTGTGTGTCGTCGGCCATGATCTATTTGACCACTGGAGCGATAATGCGCGAGGAGTGCCGTCCGCCGTGCAGCACCGTGTTGCGCGCCACGAGCATTCGCTTGGCAGGTGCGATCGTCAACGGCTCGCCCGTATTCGGATTTGGCTCGTAGAAATCGGCGCCTGTACTGGCGATCGTGACGCGGATCCGGTGGCCGGCTTGGAATACCTGGCTCAACGAGCCCAAGTCGAACGCGACCTTCTCGATTTGCCCGGGCCGCATCATCACTTCACGCTCAAACCCATGCCGGTACCGCGCGCGGCGGATCGAATCGACGATCAGGATCGAGCGCCCGTCCGGATAAACATCGCTGATGCGCGCGATGAAATCGGTGTCCGGCGCGGACGAGGTGACCCACAGCTCGGCCTGGACCTTGCCGGTCCACTCGACTGGTTCCACCAGCACGGGCGTGGTGAATGTGCGCACATCCGGGTGCTGCTCAAACGACCGCGCGTCCTGGCCGCCTGGAAACGACCGGCTGAGAATCGGTGCAGGACGGTTCGGGTCCGCGATGAACGCGGTCTTCCCTTCCCGGACTGGTGCGTCGAGCGCCAACCCGCCATCGGCGCCGAGGTAATAGCTCGCCGCACGCGCCGGAACCGGCCAGTCTTTGGCGGTCCGCCACTCGTTGACGCCCATCACGTAGTAGCGCACGATGGGGTCGCGATCGACGCCGTTCGCTTTACCCTTCAAGTGGAAGTCGAACCACCGGATCATGTGATCGTAGAGGTCCACCTTGGCGTTGTCCGGATACTCGATGTCGCCGATCTTGGAATTGATCTTGTTGCCACCGTGCAGCCACGGTCCAAGGATGAGCTGCTGGCGGCCGCGTGATGCGGGTCCGCCGCGGTGCTGCCGGCCGATGAAGCTCTGAATCGAGCCCACGCTCATGAAGTCGTACCAGCTTCCCACGGTGTAGGAGGGCACGTTCATCTTGTGGAAGAACCGCGTGCAATCCTCATCCTTCCAATACGCATCGTAGGTGGGATGCTGGAAGATCTCTTCCATCCACCGCGCGTTGTCAGCCGGATTCCGGCACATGGCCGCCATGGCCTCAAACCGGCGCGGACGCGTGGTTCCGCCAATCCGGTAGCCCTCATGATACAGGCTCAGGCCAGTGTCGATCATGTACTGAGCAACCAGGTGCGGAGGCTGCGTCACGGCCAGAAAATTCTGCGCATAGCCGGCCTGCGAACCTCCGAAAGTTCCGATCTTGCCGCTCGACCACGGCTGCTTCGCCAGCCACTCGACCGTATCGAAACCGTCCTTCAGCTCACCCCACCCGAGCGCCCGGTATCCGTTATAGACGCCCTCGGAAAGCTGCGTCCCACGGAAGTTCTCGGCCGCCACAACATAGCCGTGCGACGCGAGTCTCCGGTAGGTCTGCCTGGTGCCCTGTGCCGTGAGACTGGCATAACGCTGCTCATAGAGCACGGGCCACGGACCCGGACCTTCCGGGATGTAAAGGTACACCGACAGCTTCACGCCGTCTCGCATTGGCACCATCACGTGCTGTTCCTTGACTGCCTCGGCGCTGAGCAGCAGGGGAATCGCGGCCGCCAACCAGCGCGTCATCCGACCTCCTCGTTGGCGCGCCGCAGCAGCGCCCGCATGTAGGAAATGATGTAGGACGTCCCCGCGCGCGGCATGCCGCCCGAATCACCCGACAACCGCGGAACGTGATCCGGCTCGGCTGCGCCGGTGAACTTCACTTGCCGCAGCGCCTTCATGATTTCGTACATGTCCATGTAGCCGTCATCGGGGAACGTCTCAACGAAATGCGGCAGCGGAGACGACACGTTTCGAAAATGCACTTCGAAGATCTTGCCGCGTCCGCCGAAGTCCTTGATCATCTCAAACACGTTCTTGCCCATCTTGTCGCCGCCTTCCATCCAAGTTCCGGCGCAGAAGGTCAGGCCCCAGTTCTTGCTTCCGCCGGAAATCTGCTCGGCGCGTTTGTACCCGTCGTAGCGGACAAACAGCTTGGCGACGCCATTCATCTTTGCGATCGGCGGATCGTCGGGGTGCAGGGCGAGCTTGACACCCGCCTCCTCGGCCACCGGAAGCACGGCTTTGGTCAAGTAGCTGTAGTGCGACCAAATCTCCTCGGCGTCGTATTCGCGCTCAAAAGCCTGCTTCTCAACCTTCGCTCGGAAGTCGGCGAGATTGAACTCGCGCGCGGTGTATCCGCGCCGGACCACGTGGTTGGTCGTATACGTGTTGGCGGGATGGAAATCGTACGATGCGATCGGAATCCCAAGCTTTCCGCAGTCGCGCAGGAACTGCCGGTAGGTCTCGATATGCTTGTCGCGGCCCGGACGCCCGAGCTGGACGTCGAGTTCGCGGTAGGCGTAGTGGACACCTGAGAAGATCCGGATTCCATGCTTCTCAAAGCGCTTCTGCAGCGCCGCCAGCTTGTCCAGAGGTGTATGAGTTGTTCCGAACTCGACCCGCGCCCACTTGAGCCCGATCTGCTGCAGGAACAGCATTTCGTCGTCGGTGATCGTGTTGCCGTTTAGCCGGTGAGCGATCTTGGTGTTGCCATCGGCGTATTCTTCGATTCGCGGCTTCCCGCCCGGAAGCGGAGACGCCAGAGCAAGCGAACCAAGCTTGAGCCATTCCCTGCGCGTTTTCATCACGTTTGATAATATCCCATCGTGACCCGAATGATCTCAAGACTCTCACTCGCCGCCATCAGCGCCGCCACCGTGGCACTCGCTCAACCGAGCGCGCTCTTGACCGGCACTGTTGTGGATCCGTCCGGAGCGGTGGTGGCCGGCGCCGAAGTCGTCTGCCGCAATTCTCAGACTGGACTCACGCTGAAGGCTGCCACCAGCGCCGAAGGACTCTTTCGATTCCCCGATCTCCCGATCGGTTCCTACGAAGTCACCGTGACGCACGCAGGCTTCGAGCAGCATGTGCGCACCGGGTTGACCATGCTCACGGGCCGCAGCACGGATCTCCGCGTCCAGCTCCAGGTCAGCGGTGAACAACGGCGCGTCACCGTTACGGCGCCGTCGCCCGTGGTCCAGCCCACGGCGTCCGAGGTCCAGGTCTCAATTGACGCGCGCAGCGTCCGGGAGTTACCCCTGAACGGCCGGAATCCATTGCAGCTCCTCTCGCTCACCGCCGGCAGCGTGGACACCGGCGGGCGGAACGGCGGCTCGCTCAACTTCCAGGCCGCGAACAACCAGGTGGCGGTTAACGGCAATCGCGGCACCGACAACACGTTCGAGCTGGACGGGGCGGCCTACACCGATGTCCACTTCGGGTCCGCGCCCGTGCTTCCAAGTCCTGACGCGCTCGAGGAGTTCACCATCAAGTCGTCGAACTTCAGCGCCAGCCAGTCCGGCGCCGGAGCGAGCGTGCAGTTCGCCACCCGCGCGGGCACAAACGAATTCCACGGATCGCTGTTTGAATTCCTGCGGAACAACCGGCTCGACGCCCGGAATTTCTTTGCCTCGCGCTCCACCACGTTCAAGCGGAACCAGTTCGGGGGCACTTTCGGCGGCCGGATCATCAAGGACCGCACCTTCTTCTTCGCCTCCTACCAGGGAACCCGGGTCATCGGCGGCGCCAATCCCACGACAACGGTTCTGGCGTCGGCGCCCCTCCGCCGCGGCGACTTTTCCGGGTTCTCCCGGACCCTCGTCGATCCCCTCAGCCGCGCGCCATTCCCCGGCAATCAGATTCCAGCCAACCGGATGGACCCGGTGACGCAGAAGGTTCTCGCACTCATCCCGGTTCCGGCGCAGCCCACTGGTATCGCCACCCTCGCGACCAGGCCCCGCACCGATCAGGAAGATCACCAGGTGTCCATCCGGATCGACCACAACTTGTCGTCCAAAGACCGGTTGACAGGACGGTATTTCCTCGACAATTTCGATTTCCAGAATCCCAGTAGCGCCCTCCCGGACTTCTACGCCGTCGTCAAGTACCGCAACCGGAACTTGCTGATTAGCGAAACGCACACTTTCAATCCGAACCTGCTCTTCGTGGGATCGTTCAGCTACACCGGCGTGCCGCGGACTTCCGGCGGCAACCCGGGCGTGCCCTCCATGCAGTCGTTCGGCGCGAATGTACCGCCCGCGGTCCAGGGGCTGAAGACGGAGTTGCGAGTCACCATCACCGGCTACGCCGCGCCGTTCAGCGGTCCGCTCATCGACGTGCGCCCGAGCACCTACGAGTTTCGCGGCCGGTTTAACTGGAACCGCGGCCGCCACGCGCTCCAATACGGAGCCGATGTCCGCCGCAACGGTGAATACGCGCTCACTCCCGCCCAGGCGCAAGGCGGCTGGACCTACAACGGATCCCGCACTGCCGCTGCGAATATCCCCAATTCCGGAGATTCGTTCGCCGACTTCCTGATCGGCCTGCCTTTCCAGTTCGCCCAGCAGGGAGCCTCGCCGCAGGACATCCGCGAGATCCACTGGCTGCCCTGGATCCAGGACGACTGGCGGATCCACTCGCGGCTGACCCTGAATCTCGGTCTCCGCTGGGAACCTTGGCTGCCTCCGATCGATGATGCCGCGCCACAGGTCGGCTTCCTTCCGGGGGTGCAGTCGCAAGTCGCGCCGGATGCTCCCCTGGGACTCGTCTTCTCGGGCGACCCTGGCCTCCGGCGGTCGATCCTCCGCGAGGACTGGAACAATCTCGCTCCCCGCGTGGGCTTCGCCTGGGACGTGACCGGAACAGGCCAGACCATCGTCCGCGGCGCATACGGAATCTTCTACCGTCCGGTCGGCATGAACATCCAACGGTTCTCTGGAAACACAGCCACGTTCCGCGGCCTCGTCATCCAGATCGCAAACCCTCCCAGCACCGCCGATCCCTACCAGGGCTACCCAGGCGGGAACCCCTTCCTCACCTGGAAGCCGCCCACCAGCCCCGACGAGTTGAAGACCTACCGGTTCCCGCGGCCGAGCTCCACATCCGGTCTTGAGCCGGACACCCCGGCAAGCTACGTGCAAACGTGGAACTTTACTGTCGAACGCCAGCTCCGCCCGGACCTCGGGGTTTCCGCCGCCTACGTCGGCAACCACATGATCAAAGGGACCAGTTCCACGGAGGGCAATCCCGCCTTGTTCGGTCCTGGTGCATCCGCCGCCAACGTGAACGCGCGGCGGCCATTCGCGGGCATCGCGTCGCTGCAAATGGTCCGGGCGTTCCAATTTTCCAACTACCACTCCGCGCAATTCAACGTCACCAAGCGCGCAGCGGCAGGACTCAGCGTGTTGGGGAACTATGTATTTTCCAAGTGCCTGGACAACAATTCCGGGACCATTGGCGGCGTTTCAGTGATCAATAAGCTCAATCCCAACCGCGACTACGGACGATGCGACTTCGACATCGCTCACGTCGGCAACATTTCGTTTCTGTATGATGTTCCAAAGATCGTTTCCCTTCAAGGCATCGCCGGGCGGATCATCAACCACTGGCAGGTGAACAGCATCTTCAGCATTCGCGGCGGATTCCCATTCTCGGTTCAGAGCGGCCGCGACAACGCCCAGTCCGGCCCCACAACGAACTCGGGAGTGAACGATCTGGCCGACCAGATTTCGGCCCAGTCCGGACGGCCTGCCGGCGCGGATCAGATTCAGAGCTGGTTCAATACAGCGGCCTATGTCCAAAACGCCGCGGGAACGTTCGGAAACAGCGGCCGGAATGCTCTCAAGGCTCCCGGGGCGTTCGTGTGGGACTTTGGATTGGTCAAGGGGATCCCGGTGACCGAGCGGGTCCGCGCGGAGTTCCGGTTTGAGGCTTTCAACTTCATCAACCACACCAACCTCGGAGGCCCGGTGGCCTCGCTCGCGTCTCCGCTATTCGGGCGGATCCAGACGGCCGGTGCGCCGAGAATTCTGCAGTTGGCTCTCAAGATCGCGTTCTGAGACTCAGCTCACCGCGGCCGTTTCTTCCCCTTCGCCGCGGCGGCGTTCTTCTCCACCCGTCCCTTCCAGGCCGTCCGCAACGCGCCGGTCAGGACCTCTTCGCTCGCTTCAGCCAGCCGGATATGCGTCATCCCCATCCGGCCCCATCCGCCGTGGATCGCGAGGAACACCTCCGGCATGTCCGCGATAAAGCTGGCCTGCTGATCCGGGGTCAGCACAAGGTTCCCGTAGCCCTGCTTCACCGAAGCGAGCGTGGCAAAGATCCGGCCGCGGACGCGGAAATCCACGGCGCCCATGTGCGAGCTCTCTTCGACGCCCTCAAAGCTCAGGGCGATACGGCGGAAGTCGTCCGGTGTCACTTCTTGCGGCCGCCTCGGCCCGGCTCGTTGCGGTAGTAGTCACGCCACTCGAGGCTCGCGAGTCCGTTCAGGTCGTACACCACGCGGCCATCGCGGACCGTCATCTCGCACAGGATCTTCTTGGTTCCCTCCTTGCGCGCGAGCCGGACATCCAGGTAGCCGAACTTGCCGTCGATCTCGCGCAGCACGGCGATGTCGGCTCCCGCGCCTTCGCTCAAGTTTCCATACTGCGGACGCTTGATCACCTGCGCCGCACGCCAGCTCGACATCCGCACCACCTCCTTCAGCGGCACGCCCTCCGACCGGATCTTCGACATCATGTTGGTCATGTCCTTCATGCCCCCGTTCATCGACCCGGTGTGGAGATCGGAGGAAATCGTATCCGGCGGAAAGTTCTGCTGGAACGCCGCGCTGGCCACGTTCCAGGCGAAGCTGCCCGATCCGTGTCCCATGTCGAAGATGATGCCCCGCTTCCGGCCCTCGAACATCGCCGGATTGATCTTGCCGTCTGGCAGCAGTTCGTCGCGCAGTCCGGAGAACGCGTGTGTGTAAATGTCGCCCGGCCGGAGCTTCTCCATGAACAGCGCGCGGATGGGCCGCTCCGGATGGTTCGATCCGAAGTCGACCATCACCGGAATGTCGGCGAGAGTCCCCGCTTTGACGGCGTTTTCGACCGCGGTCCAGTCTTTGTGGCGGTAGTGCGCCGTCTTTACACCCACCACGATCTGCGGGTGCTGCTTGGCCATCTCGGCCAGCGGCTCCGGCTTCATGTCCGATGCGTCGTGCTCGTTCTCGCCCTGCATGCCGTTCGCCGCGATGTTGATCAGCGCCAGGACCCGCGTCTGGGACCGGTCGATGACGCGCTGCTTGAAGTCGGGGAAATTGCGAAACCCGGAGGTGCCCGCATCGACAACGGTGGTCACGCCGGACTCGAAGGTGAAGCCGTCGGGATAGACGCTCTGGTCGCCGGTGAGGTCGCGGTTACCCGTGCCGGTGTACACGTGGACGTGGATGTCGATGAGTCCGGGCGTGACGTAAAGTCCGCTGACGTTGGCCACGCGCCGGGCTTGCGATGCTGGAATGTCGGCGGCCACGCGGGCGATCGTCCGTCCGGAGATCGCAACATCGCGCGGTCCGTCAATGTTGTTCCTGGGATCGATGACATGGCCGCCCTTGAGCAGCAGGTCATAAGTCTGGGCATGGACCAACCCAGTGGCAAGGATGAATGCGGACAACCGGATCATTCCGGCATTGTACCGAATGCCGGCCGGCGGCTATGGAGTTGTCAGACTCGCGCGAAATCCGCTCATGCGTCCGGCCAGCACCGCCATCTCGAAACGGAGGCGCGCTGCCAGGTCCCAGCGGACCCCGTACATCTTCAGGATCTCGCCCGGCAGGAAACCCAGCGGCGTAGGGCCGCGCTTCATCAACGAGTGAACCAGCTCACGCGCTGCCTCGCTGGTTTCGAGCGCCTCATTCTCGATCGCCCCAAGGAATCCATCCAACAGTCCGCTCCAGAACGCGGGCCACTCCTGGTACGGAATTCCGATGGCCACGCCGAGCTTCTTGATGTCCTCGTAATACCGGGCGAGTTCGTTGCCGCGGAACCGCCGCGCGCCCTTCTCGAATTGCCGCACACTCACAACGGTGAGCGCCGATAGCAGCCACTTCAGGCGCACGGTCCCGCCGCCCTGCTCGCGGACCCGGCGCGCGGCTGCGGCTGCGCCGTCCATGCCGCTGAACAGAATCTGGCGGATGTCCTCGAGCGTCCTCCGCACCCAGTCCCGGTCTCCACCCGCGCCCGGGTGTGAGAGATGAAGGATCGTCAACGGCGCAAGCAGGTTCGCTTCAACAGCCGGCTCGCGCATGACCATCCACATCGCGCTTCCGGGCCCGAAGATTCCGTCCGCGCCGCCCTCCGATCGCGCGCGGACCCATTCCATCGCTGCATCAAAGTCGAGGCCGGTGTAGTTGACCCGAACCGGGTCCGGCGAGATTCCGGCAGGCGCGCGGCGCCCTGCGAAGAGTGGCGATCCTGGCTGCCTGGCTGCGGATATGCTCATGATTTCGGCCTCCACTTCTATAAGCGTAAAAAACGGGTGATTGGGATCACTCTGCTGTCATCAATCTTGACGCCTCACGCCTGGGATGTGTTGCATACGGTGTAAAGTTTTGGTGAAAGTGCCGCTGTGGTACCGTAGACGCCATGCGCCTACTCACATCGGTTCTGCTCGCCGCCCGCATGATCCAAGCCGCGGCGCCATGCACACTCGGCCCAGACCGCGACCTGGGCGATGTCACACCCGGGCTGGCCTCGGTCCGCGTCGTGGCGTTCGGGGACTTCGGCGACCCGAAGAATCAACGTGCGCAGGAAGGCGTCGCCGCGAGGATTGCCGCCGTCCACGCCAGCCGCGCGTTGCAACTCGGCCTGACACTTGGGGACAACTTCTACCGAAGCGGCGTCAGCAGCGTGCGCGACTCCCGCTACTGGCTCGACATTTGGGAAAAGGACTACGGCCAGAAGCTCAAGATCCCGTTCTACCCGACGCTTGGCAACCATGACTACCGCGGCAAGGAGCAGGCCCAGATCGACTACACAAGCCAGTGCACGGGCGCGTTTCCGGGCGAATGCAGCCAGACGTGGAAGATGCCTTGCGACTACTACACCTTCGCCGCTGGACCAGTCCGGTTCTTCGCGCTCGATACGGACACCGATAGCTCCGAGTACCGCGCGCCATTTCACTTTCCGGGGTCCTGGAAGGATCCGCCGCGGCAATGGCTGGAAGCACAGCTTACCCGGCACGCCTCGGCGCGGTGGAAAGTGGTTTACGGCCACCATCCTGCGTACACGGACGGCGAGCACCACAATCAAGGCCGCGTCCGGGAGATGCGCGAGAAGCTCGTCCCCATCCTGAAGAGACACGGAGTGCAGGTCTACATCTCCGGCCACGACCATGACCTTCAATACCGGCGCGTCGACGGGATCCACTATCCGGTGATCGGAGGGGGCGGGCGGAAGCTGAGGGACAGGGAGAAGACTGAGGCGGAGTTCTACCAGTCCGAGCATGGATTCATGGTGCTGGAAGCGGGTCCATCCAACGCCAAGATCGACATCTACGGCGCAACGCCGGGCGGGGCTGCGCTCAAGAGCGTGACGCTACCGTGAGCGGCGTTTCAGCATCCACCGGTAGTCCGACTCCAGAATGATCTTGCGCGGATCCCGCATCTCGACGATATCCCGCATCGCGGCGGCTTTGTCCTTTGCCCGGCGGTAGTAGCTTGCCACGATTTCCGATCCCGCCCAGTAGCCCATGTCCGGCGGCGGGCCGCCTTCTTGCATCTCGCCGCTATAGAGCCAGCCTTCATAAAGCATCGGCGAGGAGGCGGCGAGCCTCCGGAAGATCTCCTTCCGGCGCGGGCGGCACCACGCAGCGGTCTCGGGCTTGGTGGAGGCGCCGGTGATCCGCTCGGCGATCCAATCGGCCGCGCCCTCGCGCAGGCAGGCGACGGCTAGCGCGGGTTCGTTCACTTCCACCTGATGGAGGTGGACGGCTTCATGCACCGCCGCCGCTACGATCCGTTCCGGAGGCGCCAACGCCCAATGGTGCCATCGGGTCAGACCGGTCATGTCTGTCTCCGGCCCGCGGGAGAACATTTCGGCGGAAAGGAAGACCCGGCCTGCCGTAGCCCGGCCGGCCAGGCTCGCGCGTCCCATTCCCAATGTCACCGGCACGGGATCCGAGGGGTACAGATCGCGGAACCGCCGCAGGGCCGCTTCAATCGCGTCCGTCATGGCGGCCGCACGCCGCGATCCCGGCTCAGCCGACGCGTAGAATCGCGGGTACATCTTGAGCGCCTGGACGAAATATTCCGGGTGTCCTGCCGCCGCCAGATACTGCTTCCAGGCTGGCGAAGCCTTCGCATAATAGCGAACCTGGGTCTGCTGCGGATCCCGCCCTGCTGCCTGAAACTCCCGCCAGAACAAGTCCACGTCGCCCACCTGGACCTGAAGCGCCACCACCAGTGCGAGCATTACCAGGCGTGGAAGTAGCCGTCGCGCCGTTCCACGTCGACCGGCGTTTCGAACAGCCCCGACAAGGCCTCAGACGACAGTACCCGCTCCTTCGGCCCGTCGGCGAACACCTTTCCCGCCTTGAGCAGGATCACGCGCCGCATCTCAGGGATGATGTCCTGCAGATGGTGCGTGACCAGGATCACGCTTGTGCCCTGAGCGATGATCCGCCGCATCAGGTCCCGCAGCTCGTGAACCGCATGCAGGTCCAGGCTGTTGGTTGGCTCGTCGAGGATCAGCGATTTCGGCTTATGGACCAGCGCGCGGCCGATCACCACGCGGCGGGCCTCCCCGGAGGACAACTCATCCACTGGGCGTTCCGCCAGGTGCTCGATTTCAAGCAGGCCGAACACTTCCCGCGCGCGCGCCTCCATCTCCTCCGTCACCACGTGGTTCGGCCAGATGCCGATCGAGCTGTGGAAGCCGGACAGCACGATCTCCATCGCCGGATAGTTCTTCGTGCAGAGCTGGACCATGTCATAGGACACGATCCCCAGCATCGGCCGCAGCTCGAAGATGTTCCACCGGTCGCGGCCAAGGATCTTGAGCGAGGAATCGGGCGCTGCCGGATCCGGGTATAGCTCGCGGGTGATCGTCTTGATCATGGTCGACTTGCCGCAGCCGTTGGGCCCCAGGATTGCGACGTTCTCTCCAGATCCGATCGAGAAGTTCAACCCATCCAGCACGGCGCGGCCCTTCCGCCGGACGACGACGTTCCGGTACTCAATCAACGCGGGCGGCTGACTCATTCGGTCCGGTTCAGTTCCTTAATCCGGAAGAACGGCCGGCTCTTCTCCGCCGGATCCATGGTGAACTCCTGGCTCGTCTTCGCCGGATCATAGTCGCGCCACAGCCAGATCATCTCTTCCGGCAGCTCGGCGTGGCCGCCGTTGCGCGAGTGGGTCCCGTTGCCCCACACCATCTTGAAATCGTATTCGCGGAGCTTGAGCGAATTGGCCATGGCCAGGTTGGTACCGGGCCAGCTTCCGTGGTTGTTCTCCAGATCGCCGTAGCCGTCCTGCAGCCAAACCCGGATGTTGCGCTTGGTGTCCTTGCGGATCTTATACGGATACACATTGCCGCCGTCGAGCACGCCAGGCTGCCACTGGATCGAAGTGAAGCTGCCGATCCGGCTCAACACGCGGGTGAACAGTTCCGGATGGGTGTAGGCTGCATTGAACGCACAGATCCCGCCGGAGGAATCCCCCGCGATAGCGCGGCTGTAGCCGTCGGTACGCAGGTTGTACTTCTTGGCGACTTCCGCCAGGATCTCGTCACGCAGGAACCGCGGATAGCGGTCATCCATCGTGTCGTACTCGATGCTCCGCATGCGCTGCTGGGCCACCAGGCCCGGCGATACGAGCACCTGGATGATCACCGGGATTTTCTTCTCATGCGTCAGATTGTCGAAAACGACCTGCGCGCGCGAGGGCAGTTCGCGGTTCACCAGCACCTCGCCGTCCTGCCAGACCATCACCGCAGCCGGAGTTGAAGGGTTGTACTGCGCTGGGACGTAGATCCAGTAGTCGCTCTTCATCCCCTCATAGATCTTGCTCGTGTGGACATGCTTGCCGTCGAGCTTGCCCTGCGGGACGCCAGCTTTCGGATACGAGTACGGACCCCACGCGGGGACGTCGGTCGCGCCCCCGAACGGCTTGCCGTCGACCATGTAGCTGTAGTTGTGGGTGCGGCCCGTCTGGAGCTTGGCCGTCGTCCACCAGTATCCGGCCTTGGCCTTGCGCATCACGGGTCCAGGGGAATCGTTCAGGAGCAGGGTGGGTTTGGCCGCGGCGTCGACAACGAAAAGAAAGTCCGGACCCTGGCTGGCCGAGGCGGTCCCTTTGGCGACGCGTCCGGCGTCGAGTGCCGGCTTCAACTCGGGACTCCCGGACTTGGCTAGCTTCAGAAGATCCTCGAACGGCGGGCTCTGCGCCGAAGCGATCCATGCGGATGCGGCGAGGCAGCATGTCAAACGCATAAAGGGAGAGGGTAGCACGGGCCGACGACCGGGTACGTGGACAGCGAGTTCGGGCTAAACTGCGACGATGCCGCGTCAGGTCGAGGCAGTTTACGAACAGGGTGTCCTGCGCCCCCTTGAACCCCTCCCGCTGAAAGACAATCAACGGGCTGGTTGTCCCGCGAACCCGTGGAAGACCGGACGAGGAGTTGCGCTGGATGGATCCCGGCTGGTGGCGCATGGGGAAGACCTGGTGGAAGTCAGAGACGCGGCGCGGGCCGCAGGCGTCGACGACCCGCTTTTCGCGCGGATTCCGAGAGACAGGGATATTCCTTTTGGCGGCTGGTAGATTGCATCGGATCGAGTTCGCCCACGAACACGACTACGCGAACGCCAGCGACCGGATCACTCTGCCGGTCCTGCTTCGTCCGGGGAAGGATCGCGTCCGGGTAGTGGCCGGTATCGACACCGGAGCCTCGTTCTGATCCACCACGACAGCAAGGTGTATTTGGCACCTTGTTAGGCCGTCACAGCCACCTCGGATGATCCGCCCCCTGCCCGTTGACCCCCATCGTCAGCATCCGCTCGCCGGACCCATCCCTCCCTACAATCCACAGACCCGGATTCTCCCCCACCCCCGCCCGGCAGAAAAGGATCCGCTTCCCGTCCGCCGACCACTCGCCACGGAAGTCCCACCGGCCTTCTCCCGGCGCGGTCACCTCCCGCTGCTCACCCGTGGCCGGATTCACCGCGCACAGCCAGGTCCCGCCGGTGGCCTGCTCCGGGAGCAATTCACGGTTGAAATGGTCGCGGTCCGGGCGGCCCACCTGATACTTCCACGGTGGACGCGCGCCCGGCGTCCTCCGGTTGAACAGAATCTCGCGGCCGTCCGGAGACCAGCGCGGGACATTCGACCCGCTGCCCGGATTCTCCCGCCTTCCGAACGACGCCGCGAACCAAGCCGCATAGCCGCTGGTCAGCCCGCGCTGGCCGCGCCCGTCCGGCCGGACGATCCACACGTCGGACCAGTCATGGCCCGGGTCGTTCTTCGAATCGCACACCTGGTAGCACAACCACTGGCCATCCGGGCTCCACTGCGGTCCGAAATGGAGCATTCCCGGCGCCGCGGCGGCCTCCACCCGCCCCGAGCCGTCCGTGTTCATCACCCCAATCCGGTAGTTGGCGTGGAACGCGATCCGCTTCCCATCCGGGCTCAACGCGACCCCGTAGACGTACTCGCCCTTTCCTGTCAGCGCGCGCGGATTCCGCCCATCAAGCTCAATCTGATGCAGAACCTCCTTGCCGTCCAGGACGACGGTGGCCAAAAGCCGGTCCCCGCCTGGCAGGATGGCCGCTGGCTGATAGAACGGACCCAACCGCTGCTTGTGAGCGATCTCGGTCAACCGGCCAGACTTCAAGTCATACGTCCACAGATGCGTCCGGCTCCGCGGGTAGAAGATCTGGAACGGCTGCGTTTTCCAATCCTCATTCATCTCGATGCTCATCAGCAGCAGCCTGCCGTCCGGGAACCGGCCGTAGACACCCCATCCGGTGTGATCCGGACGACCGAAGTCGAGGACCTTGAATTCCCCGCCCCGGGTACTCATCAGAGCGGTCTTGCTTGGCGCTCCAAAATTGCCGGATGGTCCCCGAAGCCGGAAGGCGAACTCGGGTTGAGGCGCTCCACTGGCGAAGGCGGCGAGAAGGGCCCGGCGGCTGATCACCACGCCAGTATAGCGCTTCTTGACAACAGGCGAATAAAAAGCGAAAATGCAGCCTGTGGAGCAGAATTTGATCGGGATCGCCAAACTGGCTCACCAGGCCCCGCCGCTCGAAACCAAGCGGACCGCCGAGTACCGCCAGCTCGGCTCCTACAGCTTGCTCAACCGCGCGCCTCCGCACACTCCGTTCTTTGAGTGGACCATCAATCCTTACCGCGGCTGCGAGATCGGATGTAAGTATTGCTACGCGCGTTACACGCACGAGTTCATGGAGCTGCGCGATCCCATGGCGTTCGAGCAACTGATCTTCGCCAAACAGTGGAATCCAGCGGCCTTCGCCAAGGAGCTGCGGCGGGTCAGGCGCGGCGACCGCATCGCGATCGGGACCGCGACCGATCCCTATCAACCCGCCGAGCGGCGCTACGGGCTCACCCGGTCGCTGCTGGAGGTCTTCGCGGCGCGCCATGGATACCGGCTGGGGATTACGACCAAGAGCGATCTGGTCCTGCGCGACTTAGATCTCCTGCAGTCGGTCGCGCGGACCAACCAACTCACCGTGCACGTCACCATAACGGCAATCGACGCCGGACTCGCCCGCAAGATCGAGCCTCGCGCGCCACGCCCGGATCTGAGGCTCGGCGCGGTCCGGAAGCTTGCCGAGGCGGGGATCGAGACGGGCGTATTCTGCTGTCCGGTGCTGCCGTTGATCAATGACAGTGACGCCGGGATTTCGGCGCTTGCCCAGGCGGCGAAGGAGGCAGGGGCGCGGTTTCTCGCCGGAAACACGCTTTTCCTGAGAGAGTCCGCGGCGCGGGTGTTTCTGCCGTTTCTCGACGCGGAGTTCCCCCATTTGGCCGGCCGCTACAGAGCACGGTTCGCAAAGGGAGCATTCCTGCACGGCGCCTATCCGGACCTGATCGCACGCCGCTTCGAACGGGCGCGGGAGAGATTCGGCTTTGTGCGTGAGCCCTCGACGCGGGAGACCGCGCCGTGGCAGGCTGAGGATCAGCTTGAGTTGTTCCCCGAGGTCGATGGCGCGCCCGGTGTTAAGATGTCACCGGCATGAACCAAGCCGCCCTCAGACGTACTTCGCCCGCCAAGCCGCCAGTTCCTTACCCAGCCTCTCCCGGACCGTCAAATACGCCGCGTTCTCGTACTCGTTCTTCTTCTCCCTCGGATCCGTCCGCAGGTCATAGAACTCTCCCGGACCCTTCCCGCCATCCCGCACGACGAGCTTGTAATAACGGTCCCGCGCCATTTCCGTATTGCGGAAGTGTCCGAACACGGTTCCAGGCCACACGTCCCGGCGATCGAGTCCCCGGCCCGAAGCGATCGGCCAGTAGCTCCGGCCGCACAGGTTCCGGTCCGGGGGATCCACGTCCGCCACATCGCACAGCGACGGAACCAGGTCGTAGAAGCTGACCAATTCCGGCCGGACCGCCTCCACCGGCGTCTTGCCCTGCCAGGCCCAAATCATCGGGACCTGCATCACTTCCTCGTACATGTTAATCGGATCCGACGCCAAGCCTTTGCTCCACAGCCCGTGGCGTCCAAGCAGGAATCCGTTGTCGCCCGTGAACACGATCAGCGTGTTGTCGCGGAGCCCCTTCTCGTTGAGCTTCCGCAACAGCGCCGGGATCTGGTCGTCGAGAGCCGTGGTTGAGGCCGCACACTTGCGCAGATTCCCGACCGTGTCCTTCAGCAGATCCTTTTCCCGAAGCGCGTTCGGCGCCGGTGTCTCCCAGCCCACCGTTTCGAAGTTGGTGTTCTGGTACATGTCGTAGTACTTCTGCGGATGTCCGGTGTAGGGCGTGTGCGGATTGAAATAGCTCGCGGTCAGGAAGAACGGCTTTCCCGCCTGCTGCTGGTCGAGGAAGCTGAGCGCGCCCCGCGTTGTGATCTCTGTCAGATAGCCGGACTCTTTCTTCTGCTCCCCATTGAGGTACATCACCGGATCCTGGTAGGGACTGCTGCCGCCATCAAACGTGTAGGCATAGGAATACCCATGGCCCGGCTTGGTGTCCCCTCCCATGTGCCACTTGCCCACGTATCCGCAGTTGTAGCCGGCCCCAGCCAGGACGTCTGAGATCATGGTCTCCTTGGCGAATGAGGCGGGAGGCTCCTTCTGCCCCTGCGGAGGCGAATCGACCGGCCTCGGCGTGAGGAAGTCGTGGATCCCGTGCTGCCGTGGAACCCGGCCGGTGAACAGCGTCGCGCGGCTCGCCGAGCAGATCGGCGTCACAACGAAGTTGTTCGCGAAACGCGTGCCCGCGCGGGCGAGCAGATCGATGTTCGGTGTGCGGATCTCGCGGTTGCCGTAGCAGCCAAGCATCCAGGCGGCAAGGTCGTCGGCCAGGATCAGCAGGATGTTCGGACGCGTGGGCGCGGCGGCCTGCTTACGGTTGCGCTGGGCCAGCAACGGCGCGGCGGCGGTGTGGAGGAAATGTCGGCGGTTCAGCATTTTCGTCAGAGTACGTCGGCGAAGCCCCTTTTCAGGTGGCGGAAAACAAGCCCTCCCAGAATGAACGCGCTGAGGCTCCATCCGAGCAGGATGATGGATTCCTCAAGGTCCGGCGGGCGCGACGAGAGAATCGTATCACGGTAGGCGCGCACCAGGAAGGCCATCGGATTGTAGTCGAGCAGGAACTGGAACCGCTCCGGATAGTCGCCATCGTACACGAAGATCGGGGTCATCCAGAACCAGACTTGCAGGAAAACCGTCATCGCCTGGGCCACGTCGCGAAGGTAGACCTGGAGCGCGGACACCACCCAGCCCACCCCCACCGCGAACAGCCCCGTCAGCAGCACGTAGCCCGGGAGCAGCGCCAGGTTCCAGCTCCAGTGATTGAGCACGAGAGCGGTTGCGCCGAGCAGCAGCGTCAACGTGATCAGGTGGTTGAGCAGCGAGGAAAAGAAGAGGGAGACCGGAATCAGCTCGGACGGAAAGATCGTCTTGGTGATCAGGTTGGCGTGGTCGACCATGGAAGTCGACGACCGCATCACCGTTTCATTGAAAAGGAACCAGGGCAGATAGCCCGCGAGCAGGAAGAGGGTGTAGTTCTGTGTGACTTCGCCCTTTGGCAACTGGATCTTGGCGCAGAACTGGAACACGAAGGTCCAGCAGGCGATCATCACCACCGGATGCACGAATCCCCACAGCCAACCGGCCGCCGAGCCAACGTAACGCTGCTCGAAGTCGCGGCGGACCATTTGGTAGAGCAGCGCACGCCGCTCGACAAGGTTCGTGAGGAAGAGCCGCCCGGGGAGCCTCAACAGATCAGGATAGCGCTTTGCGGCAGTACTCGAAGCACTTCCGCACTTCGGCCGTGGTGTCGGCGCCCTTGTACTCGTACTCGATGTTGGCCGGAATGCTCAGCTTCTTCTCGCGCAGCACTGCAAGCACCTGCTTGATCGGCGTGTCGCCCTGGCCGAACTCGGTGTTGGGGCCCTGGTTCTTTTTGCGGTCCTTGATGTGGAGCGTCACGATCTTGGCGTGGTTCTCGGTGAGGTAGTCCACCGGATCGAAGTTGGCTGCGGTGAAGTGGCCGATGTCCAGGTTCACGCAGATGTACTCCGACGTGCCGTTCATGGCACGGGCGAAGTCGTCCGGTGTGGCGAACTCGTTGTCGTGGATCCGTGAGTGGTTGTGCATCCCCACCCGGATCTTGTACTTGGCGGCAAACGGATCGATCTTTTTGGCGGTCGAGACGTTCGAGGAAGCCGTGATCACCTTGACGCCCATCGCACGGGCCATTTTGAACCCCTGTTCAATCTCCTCGGATGTAAAATTATCGCGAAAGCTGTAGTTGTAGGCGTAGAGTTCGATTCCGGCAGCGTCGTATTTCTTCCGGACTTTTTTGAAGACCGAAAGGGGCGTTTCGAGCCGCCACTTGGTCAGCGCCTCACCCCGAAGTCCTTTGGGTTCAACGTGTCCGCTGAACATCTCCACCGTGCCGATCCCAATCTCCTTCATTGCCTGGAGGGCAGCGTCGAGGTCCATATCGCGAAACGAATACGACTGCGCTCCCAGGCGCACGCCGTTGACTTTCGAATTGATCTGCGCGAAAGTACTAGTAGCTGTAGCGGTGGCGCCTAAAGCGATCGATGAGAATCGTCTGCGCGTGATCATCATGCGGCCTCCGTAAAACAAACATCATACCATTGGCTATGGGGCCGATGATTATCATGGCTTCGGAAAAGAAACGCTCCGCAATGATCCGCGCAAGGGCGGATTGCCGCAGACTCTGGTGAAGAGGGAGAAGGAAGTAGATGCTTGTACGTTTTTTGCCGGCGGTGATCCTGGCAGCGGCGCTTGAGGGCGGTTCGCTGTTGAGGAACAGGGTCACTGGACAGCCGCTGCGGCTGAGCGGCACGGCGATTACGTTTAAACTGAGCCGGACGGTGCACTTGGCCGGTGGGGATTCTGGTGTGGATCCCCGTGATTCAGCCGGCAACGTTCACACAGCGGTCGCAGCCGCGGCGCGCGCATGGGCGGAAACAAACCGCCTCACAATCAATCTGGAGCTCACCGATCAGACAACGATTCAGCCGGGCGATTCGATCATCACCTTCGTGGACCCCTCCCTTTTCGACCAGGGCATCTGCGACCGTGCCAACTTCGTTGCCTGCGCCGTTCACTGGTATCTGCCCGATGGCCGGGTCGTGGGCGTCAGCATCGCTTTCAATCCGTACAAGAAGCATTCGGCCTCCGGATTGCGGGGGACCCACGACATTGGACTCACAGCGCTCCACGAGATCGGCCACGCGATCGGACTCGACCACTCGCCGATCCTCGACTCAGTGATGCAGGCGGGTCTCGAAGTCGACATTCCGGGCGCGGAACCCTTCTTCCCAGTCCGCGAGCTGTCCCGCGACGATATCTACACGGTTGCGTCTGCCTATCCGGAGTTGCCGGTCGAGGTTGGGCGCATCACCGGAACCGTCCGGCGCGGCGGCGAGCCCCATCCGCTCGCCATCGTGCTTGCCGTGGACAGCTCAGGCCGAATCGTTCAAGGCGCCAGTACCGCGCAGGATGGAACCTACACCCTGCCAGTCCCGCCCGGGGAAGTCACGCTGGCCGTGATCCCGGTGCCCGACCGGGCCTCTTTCGCCCCTTGGTTCTGGACCTCCGACGGCGGCAAGGCGTCCGGACCTGAGACGATTTCCGTTTCCGCCGGGCAGACCCGGACGGGTACCGACTTCGGCATCGGAGAAGGAGGCGCGCTGTCGGTCCGGACGGTCGGCTACGTGAACGTGGATACCTACCTTGGCTACGCAGCGGTCACCTTCGCCCGCGGCCAAAGCGTGGTGTTCGGCGTGTCCCGGAACAACGCCGAGGGCCCGGCAACGATGGAGATTTCCCCCCTCTTGGGTGAACTCGAGGGTGCGCCGGCCACCTTCCCCGGTGCGGCCAGAATCGCGCTTCAGGGCCTCAAGATCGCGGCCGGAGCTGAGCCCGGACCCTATCCGGTGCTCGTAAAGACGGGTAATCTTTCCGTCTTGATCGCGGGCGGGCTCCGCGTGGCAGTCGCCGCTAACGTTGAGGGCGTGCGGGACGAGAATGGCGCCACCGATGCGACGTTCCGGCCGGGCCAGAAGTTCACGATTTTCGGGACCGATCTGGCTCATCGCGACGGGACAGGTTCTCCCCTGTTGCCCGGCGGCCCGCTCCCGACGCAAGTGGCTGGAATCTCGGTCCGGGTGGCCGACCGCTTCGCACTGATTGAGTCAGTGTCCAGTTCGAGCATCGTTGCAGTGGTGCCCGATGGGATCCAGGGCGAGGAAGCCGACGTGGTCGTGCATGCCGGCACCACCGTGCAGAGCAAAGCGGTGAAGATCAAGTTAGGGCAATAGCTCGAAGATCCGGATCCCGGCGGACTCGTGCAACAGGCGCCAGCGCGGGTCCTCCGTAATGCGCCTTGACCAGGCAATGCGCTCGCCGTCGCGAAGGTCGAGTTCGTAGTCCCATGGCGTCATGTACAGGTAGCGGGCTCCGTGACGCCGGGCGGTCTCTTTGACTTGCGAGAAATAGGCCTGGACGGGATCCGGCTTCCGTGCATAACCGAGCTGCGGCGGCAGCGGCATCCCGATCGCGTGGCGTCCGGTGAATAGTGCGAACCGGCTCTCCTGGTAGGCAACCGCGATGGCGTCTTGCGGAAGCCGGGTCCTGGCCCAATCGAGCGCATTCTGCTGGATCCGGCCCCGTTCCCGCTGCTGGGCGAGGATCGACGGAAAGTACCCGGTCAATGACTCCGCCGTGCCTGCCGCCCAAAAGCATCCGGCAGCCGCCATCCCACCAAGGACTGCTCCGGAAACAACCCGGTCGGCCACCCCCGCCCGGCGCCACAGACCAAGCATCGCCCGCGCGACCGCCTCTCCGCACTCCCAGATCCCCCGCAGCAGAAGCGGTAGAAGTGGCAGCAGGAACCGTTCATTCGGAGAAAAGTTCCAGGGCAGCAGCATTGCCAAATAGACTGCGGCGAACACTGTGTACAAGCTGAGTCCTTCCCGCTGTGTCCATCGGACGATTCCGTACACGGCCAGGAGCGCCAGCATGGTCTTCCGGTAGGACACTGTGATCGAGTCTCCCGCGTCAAACCACAGCAGACTCCCCGCGGAGAGCAAGGCCGTCTCAAGGTTCGATTGCACGACTCCCAGAATTCCCGCAGGATCGAAACTCGCCGCGAGGTAGCCGGAATAGTCCGTGTAGAAGCTCATCTGGATCGACGGATCCCGGGGGTTTCGAGCACCGCTCCACCATTGCCACAGCAGGACCGCGGGCAGCATCGACACCGTAAACCGCGCCGCATCCCGCCACCTGCGCTGGAATAAGTACCACACCGGCCCGGCCACCAGCAGCCCCAGCGAAGCCGACCGGATCAACACCGCGAGTCCCGCCACGGCGCCCGCCACTGCCGGAAATCGAGCCGACAGCGCGAACACGGCCATCAATACGCACATTCCAGCGGTCTCCGACATGAGGCTCGCGCCGTAGAACAGCGAGACCGGGTTAACGGCGGCGGCGGCCGCGATCCAGCGGTTCCACTGAGCGGTGACGGCGGACTGCACCGCGTATAACACCGCCCCCACCACCGCGGCCAAAGCCAGATTCGCAGGAAACTCCGGCCACGCGCGCCAGATCCATTGCAGCAGCCACGGATATCCGAAAGGATATTTAGTCTGCCACGGCTCCCCGGGAAGGCCCGGAATTTTGTGGCCGTCCCCCTGGGCCCAGGCCTTGGCCGACGAGAAGTAGATCGCGTCATCGAGCAAAAAGCCGAAATGCGGAACATCGCGCGCCTGCCAAAAATACCATCCGGCGGCTGCCGCAGCGGCGGTGGCAAGCAGGCCGAATCCGGCGCGGTGTGGCATCATAGTGTCAATCCCAATCGCATATGTGGCGGCAAACCTTCCTCATCCTCACCACCGGCGCGCTTCTGCTTCCAGCCGCCGAGCCTGAAAAGCCAAAGAACCCGGCCATCGGAAATCCTGAAGCGATCGCGGCAGGTCAAAAGCTGTTTGGCGCCGGTTGCGCCGGATGCCATGGGACCAGCGGCGAAGGCGGACGCGGACCCAAGCTCCGCAACCGCGCCGTCTGGCACACCCTGGACGACGACGGAATCTTCAAAACCATCAAACGCGGCGTTCCCGGCGCCGACATGCCAGGCTCGAGCCTGGAGGACGAAAAGATCTGGCAACTGGTGGCCTTCGTCCGTTCGATCAACTCCCCGGCCATCGAACAGAACGTTCCTGGGTCTCCCCAAGCCGGAGAAGCAATCTTCTGGGGCAAGGGCGGATGCGGCAACTGCCACCTCATCCGCGGCAAGGGCGGAATGCTCGGACCCGATCTGAGCAACGTCGGCGGACTCCGGCCCGTGGAGCAGATCCGCGAGGACATTCTGACTCCCGACAATGACGGATACGAGACCTACCGGCGTGTCACCGCGGTCACCACGTCCGGGCGCAAGATCGAGGGCGTGCTCAAGAACCGGACCAACTACTCGCTCCAAATCCAAGACGCTCAAGGCAACCTCCATATGGTATCGACCGCTGGACTCCGCGAGATTACGCTCGAAAAGAAGTCGCCGATGCCCAAGGACTTCAAGTCCAGGCTTTCCCGTGAGGAATTCCGCGATCTGGTTGCGTTCCTGTCGCGGCAGAGCATGCGTCCGGCTGAGGGAGGAAAATAGCGATGAAAGCACTGGCAATATTGCTCGTGGCCGCCGCGCTCAGCGCGCAGGTCAAGTACGAAGACATCCTGAAGGGACCGGGCGCGAACTGGATCACCTATGCCGGCGGCTACAGCGGACAGCGTCACAGCTCGCTGACCCAGATCTCGACCGCCAATGCAGGTTCGATCGTCCCCAAATGGGTTTATCACGTTCCCAAGGCGAGTGGACTCCGGACACATCCGCTGGTCTACAACGGCGTGATGTACATCACCAACACGAACCGTGTGATCGCGCTCGACGCCCGCACCGGACGGCAGATCTGGGAGTACTTCGACCCGAAGGCGAAAAAGGACGGCGTCAATCGCGGCGCCGCGGTTCTGGGTGACAAGGTCTTTTTCGTGACCTCGGACGTCCATTTGGTGGCGCTAGACCGCCGCAATGGCGCGCTCCTCTGGCAGACCAAGTACGGCGACCCGGACAAGGGCCAGAACGCCACTCTCGCGCCGCTCGTCGTCAAGGACAAGGTGCTGGTCGGCAACGCGGGCGGGGACACCGGCATGCGCGGGTCCCTGGTGGCGATCAACGCCAACACCGGAAAGGAGGACTGGCGGCTATACACGATTCCAGCCAAGGGCGAGCCGGGATCGGAGACCTGGAGCGATCTCCACGAATGGGGCGGCGGAGCGACGTGGCTCACCGGCACATATGACCCCGCGTTGAACCTGATCTACTGGCCCACCGGCAATCCATGGCCTGACTTCTACGGCGGCAACCGGAAGGGTGACAACCTGTATTCCGCGTCAGTACTCGCAATCGATGCCGATACCGGGAAGATGAAGTGGTACTTCCAGTTCACCCCGCACGACGTCCATGACTGGGACGCACAGGCTTGGCCCGTGCTGGTGGATCTCCCGTTCCGCGGACAGCAGCGTAAGCTCATGCTGTACGGCAACCGCAACGGCTTCTACTATGTCCTGGACCGGGTGACCGGCGAGTACCTCCACGGGACCAAGCTGGTCGACCGCGTCGACTGGGCAAGCGGGCTGGACGACCGTGGCCGCCCGGTTCTGGTGGCTGGCAAAGATCCTACCATCACGGGCAACGTGTCCTGCCCCGGGGTGCGCGGCGCGACAAACTGGATGTCGCCCTCGTTCAATCCGGCCACGGGTCTGTTCTACATCATGACGCTCGAGCAGTGCGATGTCTATTCGGCGTCGACCAAGGAGCCCGAACCGATGAAGGGATTCTCGGGCGGGGGCGCGGGGCGGAATCCGGAGAGTCCCGGACGCTTCGTGCTCCGCGCGCTGGAGCCAACCACCGGGAAGCGGCGCTGGGAATATGCGATGTCGGGCAAAGTGGACGCCTGGCCGGGGACACTATCTACGGCCGGCGGCGTGATCTTCTCCGCCGACGATGACGGCCACCTGGTGGCGTTCGACGCGCGCAACGGCAAGGTGCTCTGGCACTTCCAGACGGGCGAGACAATCAACACGTCTCCGGTAACCTTCGCCGTCGACGGCAAGCAGTACGTCTCGATCGCCTCCTCGACCGCGATCTTCACGTTCGGACTGTTCGAACCCGCCGCGCCGGTCACTCCGCCCGTGGTCAAGGAAGTGCCGTGATCGAGGAGATCGCGGACGGCCGTACGGACTTGGTCTTCGAGTATCTCGCGGCAGGCAATCCTGCCACTCCCGAGCTCCTGGGCCACTGTGCTTACTACGGCGATGTCAGCGCGCTAAAGCACCTTCTGGCCAATGGAGCCCGGCTGGACTGGCTGGGCGAGAATCTCGACCTTAACGCAGCCGCCTATCACGGACACTGGAGTCTGTGCCGTTACCTGCTCGACCGCGGCGCCGATCCCAATCTCCCGCTGGCGGACACCGGTGAGGTTCCGCTGCACGCGGCAGCTTCGAAATCCCATCCGCGCTACATCCTGGTGGCGCGGGTGCTCCTCGATTTTGAGGCAGATCCCAACCGGGCCACGATTCCCGGTGTCGAGACCGGATCCTTCATGCGGGATTGCCGGACCAAGGGTGAGACTCCCCTCCACCGCGCCGCGGCCTTCTGTGACGAGGAGATGATCGACCTCCTGACCGGGGCCGGCGCCGATATCATGGCGCGCGACGCCCAGGGCGACACACCTCTCAGTTGGGCAAGCTGGTATGGGCGGCCGGGCGGTATCCTGCGGCGGCTCTGTTACGGCGGACACCGGGTCAACGAGGCTTATGACAGTCCTTCGGGTGGCATGGAGGGATTCCTCCGGGGCACCCCGCATCTCAGGCGGAAATAGCCGCTACGGCTTGCACTCGCCAGTACAGACCGTCTCGGAAATCTTCGTCAGCGGACCCAGCTTGCCTGAATCAAGCTCTGGCCGTGTGCGAACCGGAGACATCCTTGACAAGTGTGCCGGTGGGCGGTTGACACAAACGAAGGGTAACCGGGGGACAGCGGTTAAGCTGGGGGATGCCCTGGCGAGAGGTGAGCCGCATGGACAGCAAGGTCGAGTTTATCGAAGATTGGCAGGCAAACGACCTGTCATTTTCAGAATTGTGCCGGAAACACGGGATATCGAGGCAGACCGGGTATACGCTGGTGGACCGGTTCCGTGTGGAGGGCTGGGATGGCCTGCAAGAGCGGAGCCGTGCCCCCCACCACAGTCCGGCCGCCATGGAGGAGGGCACGCGTGAGGAGTTGATCGAACTGCGGATGCAGCA